>JAKCEJ010000140.1 GCA_021838065.1 Pseudomonadota bacterium | reverse complement strand
CCTGTGACGTGACCTCCGAGTCCGGGGTCGATGCGGCCATGGCCGAGGCCCAGCAGCGCCTCGGCGGATTGAACCTGCTGGTCAACTGCGCCGGAGTGATCGGTGCCGGTCGCGTGCTCGGCAAGCAGGGCCCGATGAGCGGGGAATTCTTCAGCAGGGTCGTGCAGATCAATCTCATCGGCACCTTCTTCTGCGACAAGGCGGCTGCGGCGCTGATGCAGCACAACACGCCCAGCGAGGACGGCGAGCGGGGCCTGCTGGTGCACACCTCGTCGGTGGCGGCCTTCGAGGGGCAGGTCGGTCAGGCGGCCTATTCGGCGACGAAGGCGGCGCTTGCCGGCATGACGCTGCCGCTGGCCCGCGAGTTCGCGCGGTTCGGCATCCGCTGCATCGCCATCGCGCCAGGCATCTTCCTCACCCCCATGGTCGAGTCCATGAGCATGGAGCTGCAGGCCTCGCTCGCGGCGCAGATTCCGTTTCCGCACCGGCTGGGCAAGCCGGAGGAGTTTGCGCAACTGGTGGCCGCGGCGTTCACGATCCCGATGCTCAACGGTGAGACCATCCGCCTCGACGGCGCCGTACGGATGCAGCCTCAATGAGCGCGTCAGCCTCCACCGGAGCCGAACGCGATGTTATGGAATATGACGTCGCGATCATCGGCGCGGGACCGGCGGGGCTCGCCTGCGCGATCCGGCTGAAGCAGATCAAGCCGGCGCTCAATGTGTGCCTGCTGGAGAAGGCTGCGACGGTCGGCGCGCATGCGCTCTCCGGTGCGGTGATCGAGCCGGGGCCGCTCGATGCGCTGGCCCCCGAATGGCGCCAGTCGCCGCCCCCGATCTGCGTGCCCGCGGCGCACGATGAGATGCATCTGCTCACGCGCACCGGCCGGGTGCGCCTGCCGGTGCCGCCGCAGCTGCACAACCGCGGCAACTTCATCGTCTCGCTCGGGCAGCTCGCGGCGTGGCTCGCGCAGAAGGCCGAAGCGCTCGGGGTGGACATCTTCCCCGGCTTCGCCGCGGTCGAGCCGGTGCTCGCCCCCGACGGCGCGGTGCGCGGGGTGCGCCTCGGCGATGTGGGTCTCGAAAAAACCGGGCAGCCGGGCCCGAACTACACCCCCGGCGCGGAGATTCACGCCGGCACGACCATCGTAGCCGAGGGCGCCCGCGGGAGCCTCGCCAAACAGCTGATCCGGCGCTTCGAGCTCGACGGGGGCCACGCCCCGCAGACCTACGGCCTCGGACTGAAGGAGCTGTGGCAGCTGCCCGAGGGGCGCGTGCGCCCCGGCCTGATCCAACATACCGTCGGCTGGCCACTCGATGCGCGCACCTACGGCGGCAGCTTCATCTATCACCTCAGCGGAAATCGGCTCTATGTGGGCTTCGTGGTGGGGCTCGATTACCAGGATCCGCGCCTCTCGCCGTTCGAGGCGTTCCAACAGTTCAAGCACCACCCGAGCGTCAAGAGGCTGCTCGAGGGCGGAGAGATCCTCGCCGCCGGCGCGCGCACCATCGCCGCGGGCGGCTGGCAGTGCGTTCCGCGCCTGGAGATGCCGGGCGCACTGTTGATCGGCGATGCCGCCGGCGGGGTGAACGTGCCGAAGATCAAGGGTGTGCACCAGGCCATCCGCTCCGGGATGCTCGCCGCCGAGCATCTCGCCGCCACCGGCTCGCCGGCGGGCTTCGATGCGCTCTGGCGCGCCTCGCCCGGCGGTCAGGAGCTGCGCGCGGTGCGCAATGTCAAACCGGGATTCAAGCGCGGCCTGTGGTTCGGACTCGCCAACGCGGGTCTGGAGGCGCTCGCCGGAGGACACACGCCGTGGACGCTCACCCACACCACGGCCGACCACCAGCGCCTGCGCCAACTCGACGCCTACGCGCCGCCCGAGCGTCACTGGGTCGAGCGCACGCTGCCGCCGCGCGACCGGCTGGCCTCGGTATTCTTCGCCTCGACCAGCCACGACGAGCGCCAGCCGGCACACCTGAAGGTGCGCGACACCACGATCTGCACGGACCGCTGCACGCGTGAGTTCGGCAACCCGTGCCAGCGGTTCTGCCCGGCGAACGTTTACGAGATGGTCGAGGACGAGTCCGGCCGGCGGCTGCAGATCAACGCCGCCAACTGCGTGCACTGCAAGGCCTGCGACATCAAGGACCCCTACGCCATCATCGACTGGACCCCGCCGGAAGGCGGCTCCGGCCCCAACTACCAATCGCTGTAGCGCCGATGGACGCGATCTGGCAACCCTCTGCGCAGCGCATCGCGGCCGCGAACCTGACTCGGTTCATCGCCTGCCTCAACGCGAGGCTCGGGCTGACGCTCGGCGGCTATCCGGACCTCTATGCCTGGTCGATCGCCGAACCGGCGCAGTTCTGGAGTGAACTCGCACGCTTCGCTGCGGTGCGTGCCGACTGGGGACCGGGCGCGGCGCTCGAGCATCCCGAGCGCATGCCGGGGGCGCGCTTTTTCCCCGGCGCCACGCTCAACTTCGCCGAGAACCTACTGCGCTTCCGGGACGACCATGCGGCCATCACCTTCACCAGCGAGCGCGGCGCCGAGCAGCGCCTGACCTACCGGCAGCTGCACGAGGAGGTGGCGCGCATCGCCGCGGGGCTGAAGGATGCCGGCATCGGCAGCGGCGATCGGATCTGCGGCTACCTGCCGAACCTGCCGCAGACGCTGATTGCCATGCTCGCCAGCGCGAGCCTGGGGGCGGTCTGGTCGTCTTGCTCGCCGGATTTCGGCGTGCACGGGGTGCTCGACCGCTTCGGTCAGATCGCCCCGAAGATCCTGTTCACCGCCGACGGGTATTTCTACTCCGGCAAGCGTCTCGATTCGCTGGAGACGATAGGCACGGTCGCGGCGCAACTGCCGAGTGTCGAGCGCATCGTGGTGATCCCGTATCTTGCCGACCGCCCGCCGCTTGAGCGGCTCGGCGCGGCCGCTGCGCGCGCCACGCACTGGCAGGACTTCGGCACGCGCGGCGCGCCGCTGCGCTTCGCGCCCCTGCCATTCAACCACCCGCTCTATATCCTGTTCTCCTCGGGCACCACGGGCGTGCCGAAATGCATCGTGCACGGCGCGGGCGGCACGCTGCTGCAGCACCTGAAGGAGCACCTGCTGCACGTCGACGTGCAGCGCGCCGACCAGATCTTCTACTTCACCACCTGCGGCTGGATGATGTGGAACTGGCTGGCGAGCGCACTCGCCACCGGCGCGACGCTCGTGCTCTACGACGGCAATCCGTTTCATCCCGATCCCGGGGTGCTGTGGCGCATGGCCGCGCGCGAGCGCGTGACCATTTTCGGCACCAGCGCGAAGTATCTCTCGGCGCTGGAGAAGTATGGCTACACGCCCGCGCGCGAGGCCGATCTCGGGGCGCTGAAGTGCATTCTGTCCACCGGCTCGCCGCTGCTGCCCGAGAGCTTCGACTTTGTCTACCGCTCGATCAAGCCGGACGTGCACCTCGCCTCGATCTCCGGTGGCACGGACATCGTGTCGTGCTTCGCGCTCGGCTGCCCCACCCTGCCGGTGTACCGCGGCGAGCTGCAGTGCCGGGGCCTCGGCATGCGGGTCGAGATCTACAACGAGGCCGGAGAGCCGGTGCGGGGCGAGCGCGGCGAGCTGGTGTGCACGGCGCCCTTCCCCTCCATGCCGATCGCCTTCTGGAACGATCCGGACGGGCGCAAGTACCACGCGGCCTACTTCGAGCGCTTTGCGGGCGTGTGGCGCCACGGCGACTACGCCGAACTGACCGAGCACGACGGAATCATCATCTACGGGCGCTCCGATGCGGTGCTGAACCCCGGCGGCGTACGCATCGGCACCGCGGAGATCTACTCCGCGGTGGAAAGCCTGGCGGAAATCGCTGAAGCGATTGCCGTCGGGCAGGAATGGCAGGGCGACGTGCGGGTGATCCTGTTCGTGCGCCTGCAGAGCGGCCTTGCACTCGACAAGGCGCTCAAAGACCGGATCCGCTCGGCAATCCGCAGCCAGACTACGCCACGGCACGTGCCGGCAAAGATTGTTGCGGTAGCGGATATCCCGCGCACCCGCTCGGGCAAGCTAACCGAGATCGCCGTGCGCGACGTGATCCATGGCCGCGCCGTGCAGAACATCGATGCGCTCGCCAACCCGCAGGCGCTCGAGCATTTCCGCGACCTGCCCGAACTCGCGGACTAATCGGGCGCAACGACATGGACGCATCGGCCGCGCCCACACTGCGCGAGATCTATGCCCGGGAGCTGGCAGAGCGCGGCTACAGCCCCGATGCAGCGCAGCTCGCCGTGCTCGGGCGGCTGGAGGATCTGCGCGCGCGGCTGATCGCCGCGCGCGACGCCGAAGCCTCCATCACGGCGCGCATGTTCCGCGGCCTGTCGCGCCGTGGGGAGCGACCCGAGCGCGGCGTGTACCTCTGGGGACCGGTCGGGCGCGGCAAGACCTGGCTGATGGACCTGTTCTTCCGCAGCCTGCCTTTTCCCGAGCGTCGCCGCCGGCACTTCCATCGCTTCATGCACGACGTGCACGCGCAGCTGATGAGTCTGGGCGCCCACGAGTCCCCGCTCGCGATCGTTGCCGAGCACATCGCCGCAGAGACGCGCGTCCTGTGCTTCGATGAGCTGTTCGTGACCGACATCGCCGATGCGGCGATACTCGGGACGCTGTTCGACGGCCTGTTCCGCCGCGGTGTGAGCCTGGTGGCGACTTCCAACAGCCCGCCCACCGCGCTGTACCGCGACGGTCTGCAGCGGCAGCGTTTTCTTCCGGCAATCGCGCTCCTCGAGCGTCACACCGAGGTGCTCCCGCTCGACGGCGGCAGCGACTACCGGCTGCGCCAGCTCACGCAGGCGCGTACCTACCTGGCGGCGGGCGGCAACGACACCGCCGAGCGGCTGCGCGCACTGTTCGCCGAACTGTCGCAACACGCGCACTGGGCCGACGGGCCCCTGCAGATCAACGAGCGGAGCATTGCGGTGGTGCGCCAGAGCGACAGCGCCGTGTGGTTCGACTTCCAGGCGCTGTGCGCCGGACCGCGCAGCCAGGAGGACTACATCGAGCTCGCGCGGCTGTACGCCGCGGTGCTCGTCGAGCAGGTGCCGCAGCTCGACGAGACCCGCCACGATGAGACGCGCCGCTTCATCGCCCTGGTCGATGAGCTCTACGACCACAACGTCAAGCTGGTGGTCTCGGCCGCCGCGCCCCCGGCGGAGCTCTACGGCGGCGAACGGCTGCGCTTGGAATTCCAGCGCACCGCGAGCCGGCTCATGGAGATGCAAAGCGCCGAGTACCTGGCGCGCGAACACCTGCCCTGAGGGGCCGAGCGATGCTTGCCGGAGGTGTCCGGACGGATGCGTCTCAGCGCGTCAGCCAGCTGCGCGCGCGCACAGTGGCGAGCGCATAGGGAAAGATCCAGAACAGCGCAAACGAGTAGAAATACGCGTACAGGACCCCGTAGAGGAAATCGAACGAACGCTCGCTGCGCAGATAGTAGAGCACATTGAACAGCGACACCCCGCCCATCACGCCCAGCATCGGCACGGTGATACCGGGGTCCTGCGCCAGCACCAGCGGCAGCACGGCCAGGCCCGAGTATGAAATCGGAAAGCGCCCATTGGTGATGAAGCGGTCGAACGAGGCGAGAAGGCGCGTCGGCCAGGGACGCTTCCACACGATTCGCGCGAAGCGCAGCTCCTCGCGCACGTACGATCGGTCCCAGCGCAGCAGCATCCGGCACAGTTTTCCGAACGCATGCGGCACCACCGTGTGCACCACCGCGGTGCGCTGATAGAGCGCGTCGTAACCGCTATCCAGCAGGTAGTTGGTCATGGCGCGATCCTCGCCGAACGTGCAGCGGGAGCCCAGAAAATGCTGATTGCGCCAGCGCTCGAGCACGCTGCGCACCGCATCGGCCCGCAATGCCGTGAGCGCGCCGGGGCAGCAGAACACGTTGCGGTAAACGGACTCGGCCGCCCGCCGCATGTCGAATGAGATGATGAAGCGCACATGCAGCATGCGCGGGATGAGGCCATGCACCCGGTTGTACACGAGCACTTTGCCGGCCACGGCGCCGACGCGTGCATCGCGGAACGGCCCGGCGATGGCGAGCAGCGCGCCGCGCTCGATCACGCTGTCCGAATCGATCGTCACCAGGATCTCGCCCCGGGCGCGCGCGAAGCCTAACGCGAGCGCCTCGCGCTTGCCCTGGTTGTTCGGCTGACGCACCGCGGTGACGAGTCCCGGATAGCGCTCGGCGGCCTGTCGGATATAACTCCAGGTATCATCCTTGCTGCCGTCGTCGATCACGAGGATTTCCAGCCGCTCGCGCGGAAAGTCGGCATGGACTGCGGACTCGATCGACTGCAGCACCATCGCGCCCTCGTTGTAGGCCGGAATGATCACCGTCAGGCTGGGAGCGGTCTCGCGCGTCGCCGCCGGGGCGGGCCGGTAGGCCATCCACAGCGCCGTGCGCACGACCACGAGCACGAATCCGAGGACGACCCAGAACACCCCGACATAGGCGAGCAGCTCGATGCCGCTCCTCGATGTGGCCGCAGCGAGGACGCGCGGCACAATGACGCTGAACTGGTAACTGGCGATCAGCAGCAGGCCGACCATGATTGACGCATAGATGCCGTAGGCCCACAACCTGCTCGGCTCGCAGACCGAGGTCGGCGCAGCCCGGCTGCGCGCGGCGAGTGTCGCTTCCGCCTGTGACATGACTGGCTATTCCGCAGTGAATGGCGAGACCGTGCGCCGCCCGCGGCCCACCCGCCCCGCAACGCCCCGATGTTCCTGCCGAATAGCATGTTCGCCGGCGCGAAAAAGACAATGCCAACACTACGTATACAGACACTACGTACATCGCGCCGGCCCGACCTCTGAGAAAAATTAGCGCGGATGCGCCCGCGCCTCGGCTCTGGCCCGCTCGAGTTGCTCGGCGAGGCGCCGTTCGGACACTGTCATGGCGGTACGCAGCTCCTGCGCGTGGAGCGACACGCGCAGCTCCTCGATCATCCAACGCAGCTGCTCGAGCTGCGGGCGCGGCTCGCTGTCCGCGGGCTTGCCCGCAAGTTCGCGCCACGCAGTCACGAACGGCGCGACACGCGCGGCCAGTTGCGCATCACGGCGCGCCTCGGCAGGCAGCCGGCCGGCGCGGCGCACGGCGGCCTTCAGGTAGCGCGGCAGGTGGCCGAACCAGGGATCGGGGGTCGTCGTGATGAACTGCGGCGGGAGGAGCCCCGCAAGCTGCGCATCGATGTCGGCCGCTGCGGCGGCAGCGGCGCCCCGCAGAGCCGTGAGCGCTGTGCGCAGCGCGCGCCGCTCAGTGCACACGGCCCGCACGATGGTGATGATGCGCTCGCCCTGGGGCTGTAACTGCGCGCGCCCCTGCTCGAGCCGTTCCTCGAACGCCTGCCGGCTGCGCGGCGCAGGCTTCTCGGCGGGCGCGAAGCATTCGGCGAAGATGCGCTCGACGATCAGATCGGCGATGGGACGCTCG
>JAKCEJ010000139.1 GCA_021838065.1 Pseudomonadota bacterium | reverse complement strand
GTCGGGCAGGCCTGGGTCGGGCTGCTTTTGTCGAAGCGCGCGTGGATCGATACAGCAATGACCGTCTACGCCACGCTGCTTGGCTTTCTCTGGGCAATGATCGCCGGCATCGGCATCGGCGTCCTGATCGCGCGGGTGCGCTACATCAGCCAGCCTTCGGATTACCTGATGCTGCTGCTGCTGCTCGGCATTGGTCTCTCGGGGCTTGCGATCACTTTCCTCGATCACACCGACATTGTGTCGTTCAAGGCCTTTGTTCTCGGTCTTCTCTATTTCGACTGGCAGCCTATACCGGACAGTCCGCTGCTGCTCGCGCATTTGAGTATGGTGGCGGCGCTGCTGATCGTATTCCCGTTCAGCAAGCTGCTGCATGCGCCCGGGGTGTTCTTCAGCCCGACGCGCAACCAGGTGGATGACGCTCGCGAGCGGCGGCATCTGGCGCCCTGGGCGGCGCAGCTCGAGGGTGCCGGGGACGAGGTGTAGCGTGGCGAAGGTAGACTTCGAGGTCCCCGCGATGGGGGAATATCTGGCGACCCCGGATCTTCAGCCCGGGGTGATGGCCAAGAGCGCGCCCTTCAAGGCCGCGCCGCGGCATCAGCAGGCGCTCGGCTTTCCGGGGGAGCTGGTAGAGGACTGGGAGCAGCGCGCCGTCGCGAAGCTCGCGGAACTGCTGAAAAAATACCGATCGCTGCGCGTGCATCTCGATGCCTGCGTCAAGTGCGGCTCCTGTGCCGACAAGTGTCACTACTTCCTCGGCACGGGAGATCCGAAGAACATGCCGGTGGCGCGGCAGGATCTGCTGCGCAGCATCTACCGGCGTCATTTCACGCTCGCGGGCAAGCTCTTTCCGCGGCTGGTCGGTGCCCGCGATCTCGATCCAAGCGTGCTCGAGGAATGGTACGGCTACTTCCATCAGTGCTCGCAGTGCCGGCGCTGCTCCGTGTTCTGCCCGTATGGCATCGACACGGCGGAAATCTCGATGGCGGCGCGCGAGATCCTCGATGAGATCGGAGTCGGCCAGAAGTACTGCAACGAGATTCTCGGCAAAGTGCACACTCTCGGCAACAACCTGGGCCTGCCCGCGCCGGCGCTCGCCAACACGCTGGAAGGGCTGGAAGAGGATGTCAAGGAGGACACCGGCGTCGATGTGCGTTTTCCGCTCGACGTCCAAGGCGCCGAGGTCCTGCTCATCCCGCCATCGGCCGACTTCTTCGCCGAGCCGCACGTCGATGGGCTGATCGGCTATGCGAAGGTCTTCCACCAGGCAGGCGTCAGCTGGACGCTGAGCTCCTATGCGTCCGAGGCGGCAAACTTCGCCCTGTTCATCGGCAACTACGAGCAGATGCGCAAAGTGGCGCTGCGCATCCGCAAGGCGGCCATCGATCTGAAGGTCAAGCGCATCATCGTGGGCGAATGCGGCCATGCGTGGCGCGTTGCCTACAGTTTCTGGAACACGCTCGCCGGGCCTTTTGATTTCCTGGACCCGCGCTACCCGGTGCCGCAGCACATCATCGAATTCACACACGATCTGATCGAGAGGGGCGCGATCAAGCTCGACAAGGAAGCCAACGATCACATGAGGGTCACCTTTCACGATTCGTGCAACGTGGCGCGGGCTACGCGCATGGGCGCGAGGCCGGGCGGGCAGTTCGTGCTGCCGCGCGAGGTCATCAAGGCGAGCTGCAACCACTTCTTTGACATGGCGCCTGAAACCATTGGTGAGAAGACATTCTGCTGCGGCGGCGGCGGCGGCCTGCTGACCGATGAGCTGCTGGAGCTGCGGGTCAAGGGGGCGCTGCCGCGCATGCAGGCGCTGCGCGAGGTGCAGAAGGAGCACGGCGTGACGCACATGGCGGCCATCTGCGCCATCTGCAAGAGCCAGTTCAGCAAGGTGCTTCCCTATTACGAGTTCCCGATGGAGACGATCGTGAGCGTGCATCAGCTCGTGAGCAACGCCATCCAACTGGGCACGAATTCATGAGAGCGAACGGTCAGCGAGGCGGGGGAATGTAGCATGTCCATATCGGTGCAGGACAAGGGTGCGCGACTGACGTTCCGTCGGTACCGCAATGGTGATGCGGCGCCACGGTCGTGGCGCGAAGCGATCTTCCAGGCGGGCCACTCCCACAAGTGTCCAACCTACGTGCAGCGCACGCCCCCGTGTCAGGGGAACTGTCCCTCGGGCGAGGACATCCGCGGCTGGCTCGACATCGTGCGCGGTCTCGACAAGCCGCCCCAGGGTCAGTCCTGGCAGGAATACGCCTTCCGCCGCCTGACCGACGCGAATCCATTTCCGGCGGTAATGGGGCGTGTCTGCCCGGCCCCCTGCGAGACCGGCTGCAACCGCAACGATCTCGACGATCATGTCGGGATCAATGCGGTGGAGCAGTTCATCGGCGATACCGCGCTGAAGGAAGGCTATCGCTTTGATCCGCCGGCTGGCGAGACGGGCAGGAAAGTCGCGGTGATTGGCGGCGGTCCGGCGGGGCTGTCGTGCGCCTACCAGCTTCGCCGCCGCGGCCACAAGCCGACCATCATTGAGGAGAAAGCCATGCTCGGCGGCATGCTGCGCTATGGCGTGCCGCGATATCGCGTGCCGGCTGAGGTCCTCGACGGCGAGGTCCAGCGTATCCTCGATATGGGCGTAGAGTTGCGCGTGAATTGCCGTGTCGGCAGGGACATCAGTCTCGAGGAGCTGGCGCGTGATTACGAAGCAGTGTTCTGGGGAATCGGCACGCAATTCGGGCGCAAGCTGCCCATAGCGGGCGCGGATGCGCCCAATTGCCTCGACGGCATCGAATTCCTTCATGCCTTCAATGACGGGCGGCTGAGCGCGGTGCCGAAACGCATCATCGTCATAGGTGGCGGCGACACCTCGATCGACGTCACCACGGTTGCGCGCAAGTTATCCGGGCAGAAGAGCGGCACGGCCGGCAAGCCATCGACCTATACCGCAGATACGGTGACTGCGCAGGCAGCTTCTGGCGGTGCGCGGGTGACGCTGACGACGATCTTCCCGCTGGACAACATGCAGGCCTCGCCGCGCGAAGTGGCGGATGCGCGCTCGCTGAACGTCGAGATTCACGGCGGCGTGATGCCGGTGCAGATCCTTCTGGATGAAAACGGCAAGGCTCGCGCCGTGCGCTATGCGGCGTGCCGCATCGAGAGGAACCTGCCGGTGCGCATCGAGGGCGGCCGTGAGTTCGAGCTCGAGACCGACCTGGTGATTTTTGCGGTTGGTCAGAAGGGTAACCTGGCCGGACTCGAGGCGCTGAGCAATGGGCGCGGTGCCATCAGTGCAGACGGTGTGTTCGAGGTGCCGGGCCATCGGGGCCATTTCGTGGGTGGTGATATCGTCACGCCGCACCTGCTCACCACGGCCATCGGCCATGGCTGGATCGCCGCCGAGGGGATCGACGCCTTTCTTTCCGGCGCCGAGCCGGCCAAGCGCCCCAAAGTGGACAAGCACCAGTTCGATCTGCTGCAGGCGCTGCATCACGCCGGGATCGCGCTTTCCGACTACCCGCACGGGCCCGTACGCGGAACGGGCGAGGCCGCCTTCGCCCTACACAATTTCGAGAATCGCGCCGAGCGCGAGATCGTAGAGTCCTCGGATCTGTTCCTGGGTCATTTCACGCCTGAGCCGCGCATCGAACGCGAAGAGCGGCGTCTCGCCGCCGTGTTCGCCGAAGGGGGCGAGCGCATCAAGACGCTTCTCGAAGCGCAGGCGGTTGCCGAGGCCAAGCGCTGCATGAGCTGCGGCCTGTGCGTCGAATGCGACAACTGCGTGGTCTACTGCCCGCAGACAGCCGTGAAGAAGGTGCCGAAAGCGCAGCACACCATCGGTCGCTACGTCTTCACCGACTACAGCAGATGTATCGGCTGCCACGTCTGCCACGACGTTTGTCCGACCGGCTATATCCAGATGGGCTTGGGTGAGTAACGGCCATGGCGGCCATCCGTCTGATCATCCCGACCGTGCTGCTCGCCCTGATTGCGGCGGTGCCGGCCGTCGGTGGGCGGGTGCCGATGCCGAAGATTCCGGCGGCGAAGGGCGCGCATTGCGTCCGCCCGACGCAGTGGATGCGCAGGAACCACATGAAGCTCCTGATGCAGCTGCGTTACGAGGCGGTGCACGAGGGCATTCGGCACAAGCGCGAGTCGCTGCCCGGGTGCATCGCTTGCCACGTGTCGAGACTGGCGGATGGGAAGTATCCCTCGGTGAAGAGCCGCAAGTTCTTCTGCAATGCCTGCCATCAGTACGTTGGGACGCGCATCGACTGCTTTTCGTGCCACACGAACCGGCCGGACGCCGCGTACGAAATCGCCGATGGAGTCAGGCGACCGCCGCCTGCGGCGTCTGAGGGCCAGCGCAGCGGCACCGCGGCTTGGGCGCGGGCGGTCGCGATGGTGGCCGCCGATTCCGGATCGGCGCCCTCCCGAAGCGGCGGTGCTCACGGAGCGAAGCGCCCGAAGGGGCATCGAGCAGTCAATCGCCGGGGGCGGCCTTGAACCCGCTGAAGCCGCGGTCCCATCGGTGTGAGGCGCAGGAAGCCCCGGACGTCGGGATGCGCAACAGTGCCTTGCCGCAGATCGCTTGCGACCAGGACCGGCGTCGCTTTTTCGGCATCGCCGGGGCAGTCGCACTTGCGCTCGCTCCGGGAGTGAGCCTCATCGCCTATGCGCAGAGCGATGCTCCGACTAGCGCTGCCGCGAGCGCAAAGACGCGCTGGGGCCTTCTGATAGACACCACCCAGTGCAAGCCGTCCTGCACCGCCTGCGTCACGGCGTGCTCATCGTATAACGGTTGGAAGAACGAGGGCCGGCCCACTGATCCGCAATGGATCCGCAAGGTGCAGGTGTCCGATCCGAGCACGGGGTTTTCGCGCTCGGTACCGGTGATGTGCCAGCATTGCGCGAATGCGCCCTGCGTTGAGGTCTGTCCCACGGGAGCCTCTTTCAAGCGCGCCGACGGCATCGTGCTTGTCGACCGACACATCTGCATCGGCTGCCGTTATTGCATGATGGCCTGCCCGTACAAAGCGCGCTCCTTCGTCAGCGAGAATCTCTCCGGCCAGAAACCATGGGCTCCACGGGGAAAAGGCACGGTGGAAGGGTGCACGCTGTGCGTGCCGCGGGTCGATGCCGGGAAGGTGCCGGCCTGCGTCGAGGCGTGTGCACGCGAAGGCAACGGCGCGATGACCTTCGGCGATCTGAACGACCCCGCGAGTCCGATCCGCCGCGCCCTGGCGCACCATCCTGCGGTGCAGCTGCGCGCCGACCTGATGCTCGACACCGGTGTGCGCTACGAGGGGCTGTAGAGGATGGGCGTAATCCACTACCGCGAGATCGAAGGACGCAGCGCCGGGTTTTGGGGGCTGGTGGGGCTGCTCGCCGCCTTCGTGGCGGCGGGACTGACGGCGGCCTGGTTCATGGAGCACATCGGACACATCATCACCGGCATGACCAACCAGGTGGTCTGGGGCCTGCCGCATGTGTTCGCCGTGTTTCTGATCGTGGCGGCCTCGGGGGCGCTCAATGTCGCCTCCATCGCCTCGGTCTTCGGCAAGGTCGCGTACAAGCCCCTGGCACGACTGTCCGGGCTGCTGGCCGTCGCGCTGCTGATCGGGGGGCTCGCGATCCTGGTGCTCGATCTGGGCCGGCCGGACCGCCTCGTCGTGGCCATGACGCATTACAACTTCAGATCGATTTTCGCCTGGAACATCTTTCTCTACACCGGATTCGTGGCGGTGACCGGGTTCTATCTGTGGGTGATGATGGAGCGGCGCCTGAACGGCTATACCCGCATGGTCGGCACGGTGGCCTTCCTCTGGCGACTGATCCTCACCACGGGCACCGGCTCGATTTTCGGCTTCCTGGTGGCACGCCAGCCTTACGATGAGGCGATCATGGCGCCGATGTTCATCGTGATGTCCTTTGCCTTCGGGCTGGCGATTTTCCTCCTCGTGCTCATGGCAGCATGCAAGGGCACGGGCCGGCCGCTCGGCGATGCCACGGTGATGCGGCTTAAGAATCTCCTCGGCGTGTTCGCCGCGGGCGTGCTGTACTTCCTGCTCGCCTTCCACATCACCAAGCTCTATGAGGCCGAGTTTCGCGGTGCCGAGGCGTTTCTCCTGCTGAACGGCGGCATCTACACCTTCCTCTTCTGGTTCGGGGCGGTGTTCCTCGGCGGCCTGCTGCCGATGCTGCTGTTCTGGCTGCCGCAGACGCGCCGCTCGCGCGTTGCGGTCGGCTGGGGATCGGCGTCGGTCGTCGTGGGCGGGCTCGCCCTCATGTACGACATCATTATCGGTGGCCAGGCCTGGCCGCTGTCGATTTTTCCCGGGATGCACGTCTCGAGTTCCTTTTACGACGGCGTGGTGAACTTCTACGCGCCGAGCCTTCCGGAGTGCGCGCTCGGCCTCGGTGGCAGTGCGCTCGCCTTGCTTCTCATCCTGCTTGCGCTGAAACTCCTGCCGTTCCTGCCCGAGAGCCTCGTCGATGAATCCGTGGAACCGCACAGTGCCGCCGCGGGAACTTCGACGGCGCCGGGAGCGGCCTGAGGGAGACGCACGGATCATGACGCATGTGATGATCTCCGCCGTCAGCAAATCCTCGGGCAAGACGACGGTCAGCCTGGGTCTGTGCCGCGCGCTATCTAGGCGCGGCATGCGCGTGCAGCCGTTCAAGAAGGGTCCCGATTACATTGATCCGATGTGGCTTCGCGAGGCCGCCGGCCGGCCGTGCCACAACCTCGATTTCCGTACCATGACCGCCGAGGAGATCGCGGGGCGCTTTGGCCGCCACGCGCGGGCTGCCGATATCGCCCTCGTGGAAGGCAACAAGGGCCTGCACGACGGGATGGATCTCAATGGCAGCGACAGCAATGCCGCGCTGGCCCGAGTGCTCGGCGCGCCGGTGGTGCTGGTGATCGACACACAGGGCATGGCGCGCGGAATCGCGCCGCTGATTCTCGGTTATCAAGCCTTCGCCCCCGATGTACGCATCGCCGGAGTGATCCTGAACAAGGTAGCGGGCGCCCGCCACGAAGGAAAGCTGCGCGCGGCGATCGAGCATTACACTGCCGTCCGTGTGATCGGATCGATTGGGCTCGATCCGTCGCTCGCCATCACCGAGCGGCACCTGGGGCTGATCCCGACCTGCGAGTCAGGCGCTGCGGAGCAGACCATCGCGCGCATTGCGGCCGCCGTGGACGCATCGGTGGACATGCGCGCACTGATGGAAATCGCCGCGACGGCAGAGGCGCTTCCGCAGGTGCCTCGGCCTGCGCGCGGTCCCAACCGTGGCCTCGACGTGCGCATCGGCATCGCGCGCGATGCAGCCTTCGGCTTCTACTACGCCTCGGACCTGGAGGCGTTCCGAGAAGCGGGGGCCGAGCTGGTGCCGTTCGACACGCTGCGCGATCCGCACCTCCCGCCGGTCGAGGGTCTGTTCATCGGCGGCGGCTTTCCCGAGACCCACCTCGATGCACTGGGGGCCAACGTCAGCCTGCGCCGCGA
>JAKCEJ010000138.1 GCA_021838065.1 Pseudomonadota bacterium | reverse complement strand
TCAGGTCAAGCGCCTGAAGGTCAAGCCCGGTGCGGTGCTCTCGCTGCAGCTGCACCATCACCGCGCCGAGCACTGGGTGGTGGTGTCGGGGACCGCGCGCATCACACGCGGGGATGAGGTGTTCCTCCTCGAGGAGAACCAGTCGACCTACATCCCGATCGGGGTGCGCCACCGCATCGAGAACCCGGGGAAGATTGCGCTGCACATCATCGAGATCCAGTCCGGATCCTATCTCGGCGAAGACGACATCGTGCGGCTCGAGGATCAGTACGGCCGCGAGGGTACGACGAGCTGACCGTGGGGCGCCCCGTGCCATGTGAGGCCAGGCGCTGGGCGTCCGAGCGGCACGCCCGGTGGTTCGCGACGCGCGATCAGGGGTGCAATGCACATCGAGTCATCGCTCAGCGGTGTCGAGGTGGAACGCTTGTCCTGTGCGAGTTCTGCCCTGACGGATCTACGTGCCAACCGGAGGGATGCGGTCTGCGAGTCGCTGCAAGCGCGGCACCAGCGCGGGCAAGTCCTGAGTAATGATGCTCCAGAGCGTGTCGCCATCGATCCCGAGGTAGCCGTGGATCAGGCGATTACGCGTGGCGATGATCATCCGCCACGGGATCTCCTCGTGCGCGCGCCGGACCTGGTCCGGAATGTGTGTGGCTGCCTCGCCGAGCAATTCCAGATTGCGTACGGTTGCATCGTAGGTCAAGCCGCTGTCGAGAAATTAGGACTGGGTGAGCTGAGCCGTATAGCTCAGCGCTCTTTCCCCGAAGCGAAGCATGTCCAGGACGTAAAACCGCCATTCGCGCGCAGCCTCACACATGAAGGGCTTCGCGTTCGATGAACGGCCGCAACTCGTCTCTGAGCGCCTTGTGGGTGACCAGATCAACAGGTCGACCGAGCCGATCCTCGAGATAGAACTGGACCCCAAAATACCGATCAGAGGTCGCGGGTCCATCAAAGGTCACCAGCAGGTCAACGTCGCTATCGGGTCTGGCGGCATCGCGAGCGGCTGAGCCAAAGAGTGCAAGGTCAACGACGCCGTAGCGCTCACGCAGAAGCACCTTGCTGTCGGCGAGGACATTGAGAATTTGTGCGCGATTCATGCAGGTCTTGGGCTCATGCGCGAGGGCCGGATTTCAGACCACCCCGCGGAGGCTATCGCCCGCGGTGCCGGTCGACCTCATGACGCCAGTGCCGTGGCTGGAAGGTCGCGGCTTGGCCCGGAGATCGCATCGACGCCTCAGCAGGGTACGCCGCGTAAAAGCGCTGACGCAAGTCCGATTTCCTGGGCGATCCGCCAGCCCTTCGGCGGTAGGTGTACGCGCCGGTACCGCAATTCGCCCCGTTGCGGATCAAGCGCCTGAGGGACTCGGGCGCCGCTGCGCGCGGCACCCAGCGGATCTGCGTGCCGCGCGCTCATCAGGCTGAGCTGCCCGCAGATCGGCTACCGGCAGGCGCTCCTGTGTGCGGCCCGCGGGACTTGGCGCATCACCACACCGTGCGGGGGGCGGCTCCAGGGGGTCGATAGGGGCAGGCAGCGCCCTATCGAGGCCCCGATGCCACTCGGCCACCCGCTGAGGGAAATGCCGTGCAGCGTTCGCTGCGGCTGCCAAATCACCGCACCGCGCACTCCGCCCTCCCAGGCCCTGTAGTCCGTGAGAGGTCTTACCCCCGGCCAACCGCGCCCGAGGCGCCGCCGGCCGGGGCCTGGGCCGGGTCAATCGCGAGATCAGCGCTCAGGGAAGTAAAATATAATTGATCAAAAAATTGGTTTTGATAAACTCTAAATATGTCTCGATCCGCTCCTGCCCTTGCGACGCTTCCACCCGCCGTGGCGCAGGCGCTGCGAGATCTCGGCGAGAACCTCGCCATCGCACGCCTACGGCGGAAGGAATCACAGCGGACCTGGGCCCGGCGTCTGGGCTGCTCGGTGCCGACCCTTATCCGGTTGGAGCGCGGCGATCCGGGTGTGGGAATGGGGCTGTACGCCACGGCCCTGTGGATGATCGGCCGCGTGGCGGCACTGTCGGAAGTGGCGGCGCCGGGGGAGGACCGTGGGGCGATTGAGGGTGAAGTTCGCACTGCGTTGCAGCGTCGAGCGCGACGTGCGGCGGCCTCGGCACGGGCTCGCCAGAGGCGCGCTCCACCATGACCTACGAGCCCGGAGACTCGCTCGCGCTGTGGATCCTGACCGATCCATCGCGACCGCGCCTGGTCGGTGAGCTGCGGCTGGTTCGCTCTTTGCAGAGCGTATCGCTGCGGTATGCGCCGAGTTGGCTCGCTGAGGGTTTTGCGCTCAGCGAAGACTTGCCGCTCATCGAGGCAGAGTTTGCGCCGAGCACACGCCACTCGGTGGTCGGCGCGGTGGATGATGCCCGGCCGGACCGCTGGGGCGAGCGCGTCATCCGCTTCATCGACAAGCCGACCCGTTTGTCCCTGCTCGAATATCTTTACTATGCCGGCGACGATCGATTTGGTGCCCTCGGTGTCTCGAGTTCCGCCGAGCACTATCTGCCTCGCCGGCTCGGACCGCTTCCGGTGCTCGGTGAAGCCGAGCAGATTTATCGGCTCGTGCGCTGCATTCAGGCCGGTGAGCCGGTGCCCCCGGCGCTGAAGCGACTGATCTCCCCCGGCGCGACCCTGGGGGGCGCTCGACCCAAGGCGCTGCTCGAGATCGATACCGAGCAGTGGGTG
Organism: Pseudomonadota bacterium; assembly: GCA_021838065.1. Lineage (GTDB taxonomy): Bacteria > Pseudomonadota > Gammaproteobacteria > Steroidobacterales > Steroidobacteraceae > 13-2-20CM-66-19. The sequence continues at coordinate 4,845 of JAKCEJ010000138.1, read as the reverse complement.
ATCAAGTTCTCCGACGGTGATCATGCGGATACTCCGCTCATCGAGCATGCCACGATGACGCTGGCGCGCAGTGCATCCATACGGACGGCGACGAGCATGGCCGTGCGCCTGACGGATGGTCACGCCATCGCCGTGAAGCGCTTCGATCGTAGCGGCGGGCAACGGCGGCACTGTCTGTCCGCCGCGGTGGCGCTGCGGGCGGCGGCAGAACCGTTCGGTTACCCGGAGCTTGCGCAGTTGTTGCGCCGCAAAGGGGTTGCGCACGGCGAGCGCTATGTTCAGGACATGCAGGAGCTCTTTCGCCGCATGGTCTTCAATATCCTGATGGATAACACCGATGATCACGAGAAGAACCATGCGTTGATCGTCTCAGCGGATCAGCAGTACGAGCTCTCTGCGGCATACGACGTGCTGCCCACAGGGCAGGCGCTCGGCTTTCAACAGATGCGCATCGGTGAGCAGGGCGCGGATTCGACGCTCGAGAATGCGCTGTCGATGTCGAACCTGTTCGCGCTGCAACCCGATGAGGCGGTGGCTGAAGTGCGCCGAGTCGCTCGGGTGGTGAGCGGCTGGAAGGCGCACTTCCGTGCGTGCGGGGTCTCGAGCGCGGACATCGAGCACTATGCCGAGCAGATCGATCGGCCCTTTCTGCGTGAGCAGCGGGACGAGTACGGGTGACAAATTGCGCGCTTTGAGGCGCGCCTGGCCCAGTGCGCCATCGTTGAAGCCCGTGCGAGAAGCGCCCTCGTGCGGTCCGTTCACCGGGCGGTCGAGACCCAGGATGCGGTGCGGGTGGCGCTGAGGCCGCGGGTGCAGGACGTGAAGAAGCGGATGCACCGCCTGAAGGAGGCGGGGTGCTACGGGCACAGCCTGCGCCGCGAGGTGTTCCGCCCCTGGGGCAGTGACGACAGCATCGAGTCGGGGCCGCGCTTTCAGGTCAAGCGCCTGAAGGTCAAGCCCGGTGCGGTGCTCTCGCCGCAGCTGCACCATGACCGCGCCGAGCACTGGGCCCTGAACGGATCGCGCCTTCGGTCACTGCGACAGGGCGTCTCGACGGTGCGGAGGCTGTGTGTGTAAAATCGTTTCATATATCGTTTCGTATAGGATATGCGATAATTTCAAAATCAATAAGTTAATGCCTTAAAATCGTTTCATTATGGCGACCACAGAAGACCTCATTCGGGTCCTCCGGGCGCGACCCCATCTGCCCGCCGCAGAGTTGCTTGCCGTTCTGGATGTGAGCCGCGCGACGCTGATGCGCGCCGTGCGTGCAGCCGGGTCCGAAGTCCTGACCATCGGGCGCGCACGGCGCACCGCCTACGCCGCCCGCCGGCGCCTGCGCGGAAGCGCAGACCCTCTGCCGGTATTTCAGGTCGACGAGCGAGGCGGCGTAGAACAGGTCGGGCGCCTGAATCTTGCCCATCCTGATGGGACCTTCCTCGAATTCAGCGCATCGCCCCAGTGGCCTCTGGATCACTCGATGCGTGACGGCTGGTTCGAGGGACTGCCCTATTTTCTTCAGGACCTGCGGCCTGCGGGATTCATGGGCAGGCGGTTCGCCCGGGCGCACGCGCGCGTACTGCACCTCGGTGACGATCCGCGCCAATGGTCCGACGACGATGTGCTGCATGCGCTCTCGCTCTTCGGAGCGGACCAGAGCGGCAATTTCATCGTCGGTGAGCATGCCCTTCAATTGTGGCTGGATGAACTGCAGCAACCGCCGGCGCCTGCTTCGCAGGCGCCCTTAATCGAGACCTACAGCGAGCGTGCGCAGCGGGCCATGGCGGATGGCGATGCGGGTTCCTCCGCTGCCGGGGAATTCCCGAAGTTCACCGCAGTGTCCGTCTTGGACGGCGTGCGGACTCACGTCATTGTGAAATTTTCAGGTTCGGACGAGTCACCGGGCACGCAGCGCGGGTCGGATCTGCTCGTCTGTGAGTCGCTCGCGGCGGATACGCTCGCGATGTTGCCGGGCCTCACCGCGGCGCAATCACGCATTTTGCGAGCGGGGAGCCGCACTTTTCTCGAGGTGGTTCGCTTTGATCGCCACGGCGCGCGCGGTCGCTCTGGCTTGTGCTCATGGGCGGCGCTCAACTACGGCTGGTTTGGACTTGCCGGCCGGCCGTGGACCGAAGGGGCTGCACAGCTTCTCGAACGCCGGCTCATTGATCGAGACACCGCCGGGGCCATCACACGCTTGTGGCATTTCGGTCAGCTGATTGCCAACACCGACATGCACGACGGCAATCTCTCGTTCACACCGCAGAGTTCCGCCGCATCTGCCCCGCTGTGCCTGGCCCCTGCCTATGACATGCTCCCGATGCGCTATGCCCCGCAGCGAGGTGTCGAGCTTCCGTCCGTGGATTTCGTGCCCCGCTTGCCCTTGCCGGCCGAGCGCGAAGCCTGGCAGGCTGGCGCGGCCGCGGCCGATGTGTTCTGGTCCCGGGCTGCCGATGATGATCGCATCAGCGCGCCGTTTCGCGCTGTGTGCGCCGATAACGCGCAGAAGGTCCGCGCCGCCCGCCAGCATCTCGAGATGTGAATAGGCGTCCTCGCGGCAGTGGCGTGTAAGCCGCGCTCCGCGTTGCGCCCGCCAATCCGCGGAACGAGTTCTTGCATTGCGCACACGAAGTGATGCCGGTATCTCGGTCGCGCGGCTTGCGACACGGATGCGGCTCGCCGCGCCGCCGATCAGGGGGTGGCGCGCGCCTCGAGCCTTTCGGCCAACCACAGCTTGATGAGCGACTGGCGGGTCACACCGAGCCGACGCGCCTGCCGATCAATGGATTGAACCATCCATTGCGGGAAATCGACGTTGACGCGCTTGATGTCGATGCCGGGTCTGTGGGCGCGTTGCACGTCAAGATGTTCGAGGACGCTCTCGCCAGCGTCGAATTGCTGATCAAACCGCTTCGCTTTCATAAACCTTCACCTCTTCAGCGCGAGCGCGCCGCACCGAGATCCGTCGGATTCGCTCGCTTCGGCGCGTGAACATCGCGGACCCGTGGGGCCCCGCCCATGGTGCGATCGCGAGTGCTCTCGGCTCGTCCATCGCCCGGGCCGGCATTTCGATCAGGGCAGGGTCCTGCCAGAGCGCTTGCGCCGCATCGAAGTCGATGCCGTGCCTGGCCTTATGGTCCTCGCTGTTCTGCCGGTCGTATTCGAAGTCCATCGCGCCGGAGGGTCTGGTATAAAAACAGTATATATTTTTCACTCCTTTTGTTGACGGAGCGTACGTTTCCCGGCCGCTTTTAGCGGCACATCTGCATCATGGCCGAATCGCTCGATCTGTACATCAATGCCCGGCGCCACTTCGCGGTGCAGCCCGTGGAGTCGCCCGAGGCACCGGGCGTGCCGGCCGCGGCCGTCGCGCGGATCGAGCGGGCCTTCGCGCAGAGTCAGGGGGCGGGGCTGGTGCATCTGGCGAGCACCGAGGCCACGACGGCGCTGCCGCCGGGACTCGCCTTTGCGCGCGAGTTTGCCCAGCGCTACCTGACCCGGCTGTGCCATCTCGGGGATGCAGAGCCCGATGCCCCGGGCGTGCTGGTGGCGTTGCCGCCGACCGAGGAGCTCGAGGCGCTCAGGCTCGCCGCACCGCCGATCCGCGGCCTCGAGTATCTCGATGCGGCGCTCCTCAGCATGGCCTGGCGCGACATCGAGGCCACGCTGCGCGAGGCGGCCGCTGCGGGCGAGGAGAGCCTGCGCACCTATCTGCACCGGCGCAATCCGCTCTGGCGGCTGGTCGGGCGGGTCACCTTCCACCTCGCCGAGAACCCGCGTGACGAGGCGTTTCCGTTTGCATTCCTGGTCACGTATGCCGGCGGCGTCTCGGCGCAGGGCGCGGCCCGCCACCTGCCGCTCGGGCGGGCGCTGAAGGAATACACTGGCCCGGCGAACCGCGCCCGCCTGGCGAACCTGCTGAAGCCGATCCGCGAGGCCGCCGAGCGGCTCGAGTGGGTGCGCGAGCTCATCGACAGCGGCGAGATCTACCAGCCGCTCGCCTGGCGTCCCGCCGAGGCGCTGCGGCTGCTCACGGATACGGCCGTCCTCGAGGCCTGCGGGTTGGTGGTGCGGATCCCGGACTGGTGGCGGGCGGGCCGTGCGCCGCGGCCTCAGGTGAGTGCCCAGGTCGGCAGTGCGCCCGCGGCGCAGCTCGGCGCCAAGGCCCTGCTCGATTTCTCGGTGCGCATGACCCTCGAGGGGGAGCCGCTGACGGAGGCCGAGCAGCGTGAGCTGCTCGCCTCCCGCGAGGGCCTGATCCGTCTGCGCGGCCGGTGGGTGGAGGCCGACGGCGAGCAGCTCGCCGCGGCGCTCGAGCATTGGAAGCGCGTGGCGCGTGAGGTGCGCGCCGGCGGGCTGTCGTTCCACGAGGGCATGCGCCTCTTGGCCGGTGCGCCCGCCGAGCGCGCCCACCGCGAGATGCCCGAGACACTGGCGGCCTGGTCGGGAGTCGAGGCGGGCGAGTGGCTGCGCGAACTGCTCGAGCGTCTGCGCCACCCCGAGGCCGAGGCGGCGCTCTTTAGCCGAGGCCTGAACGCGACGCTGAGGCCGTATCAAGTCATCGGCGCGCAGTGGCTCGCGTTGCTCACCGGGCTCGGTCTCGGGGCCTGCCTCGCCGATGACATGGGGCTCGGCAAGACGGTGCAGGTGATTGCGCTCCTGGTGCACGTGCACGGCCGTCCGGGCCGCAGCGGCCGCACCGGCTCCGCGAACGCCTCGGACGGCCCCAGCCTCATCGTGGCGCCGGCTTCCCTGATTGCCAACTGGAAGAGCGAGCTCGAGCGATTCGCGCCGCGTCTGAAGGTGTTCACGGCGCATCCTAGCGAGACGGACATTGATCTGAAC
>JAKCEJ010000137.1 GCA_021838065.1 Pseudomonadota bacterium | reverse complement strand
CGCCATGACCATCGCGTCGGCGGATGCGGCCTTTGCCAACTCGCTCGCACAGGACCTGTCGTGCGAGAATTTCCGCGCCTACACCTCCACCGACATCGTGGGCGTCGAGGTCGGCGGCGCCGTCAAGAACGTGCTGGCGGTCGGCGCGGGGCTGTCCGACGGGCTGGGCTTCGGCGCCAACACCCGCGTGGCGCTGATCACCCGGGGACTGGCCGAGATGATGCGCCTGGGCGTGGCGCTCGGCGCGCAGCGCGACACCTTCATGGGCCTCGCGGGACTCGGCGACCTGGTGCTGACCTGCACCGACGATCAGTCGCGCAATCGGCGCTTCGGACTGCAGCTGGCCGGCGGGCGCACCCCGGCCGAGGCGCTGGCGGAGATTGGGCAGGTGGTCGAGGGCTATCCCGCCGCGAAAGCGCTGCATCAGGTGGCCGCGCGGCACGGCGTCGAGATGCCGCTCAGCGAGGCGGTCTATCGGGTGCTCTATGAGGGCATCCCGCCGCGCGAGGCGGTGCGCGATCTGATGCGCCGGCCGATCAAATCCGAGACGGACTGAGCGGGGCGCCCGGTTCGCTCAGGGGTGATGCCAGGCGGCGCGGGCCGCCCCGATGAGCGCGCCGAGCATGAGCAGCAGAATCGGTCCGATCGAGAGCGCAAATCCCAGGCTGCGCGTCTTCGGATCCTTCACGTACGCGACGAAATAGACCAGCCGGCCGAGCAGATACAGTGCGCCGAGACCGGCGGCCGCGGCGGGGCTCAGATAGCGGGCGAACAGCCACATCGCCGGAACCAACATCACGAGCAGCTCGAGGGTGTTCATCTGCACCCGGTAGTAGCGCTCGAACATCTCGTGACCGATCGTGGCCGGCGCGGCCACGCGATAGGTCCCGCGCGCCTTGCCCACGGCCGCACCGAACACAAAGAACTCAAGCAATGCCAGGACGATAACCAGATGCACGAGCGCCATCGAGACCTCCGGAGCGGCTCAAGACACGAATGCGGGCCCGCCCGGGCCCGCCGGGGCTATTTTGCCCATTCCCGCGCAGGCGTGGCGGCCGTTCGTCACAGGACGGGGCGCCACTGCACGCGCGGCGTCTCAATGGCACAATGCAGTACATGGAGAAGACCCGGGGCTATGCCCATCGGCTCGACCTGCGCACCGGCGTCACGCCGGTGTGGGCGTCACTCACGGATTCGCGCCTGCTCGAGCAATGGTGCTCGCCCGGTGCAGTCATCAGCGCCCGGCCCGGAGGGCTGTTTCGCGCGCGCGTCGACCGCATCACCGAGCTCGAGGCCTGCATCGACATTTACGCCCCGGGCAAGCGGCTGCGGCTGATCTATCTGCCGTCGGCGGCGCTGCCGCCGGCCGACAGCGCCCTGGTGGATGACTTCATCCTGGAGCCGGGACGCTCGGGCACCATCCTGCGGCTGCTCGGCTCGGGGGTACCCGGGGCGCCCGAGTGGGACATTCCCTACCTGCGCCACCGGACCGGCTGGCAGGCCGCTCTCAGTCGCCTGAAGACTCTGCTCGAATCGTCCGACGCCGCGGAGGGCCCGTGACCTCATTCGTGCTGCGCGCGGTGGTGAGCGCGCTGGGCCTGTGGGCCGCGACGCGCTGGGTCCCCGGCATCCGCATCGACAACGCCGGAACGCTGATTCTCGCGGGGCTGCTGCTCGGGATCGTCAATGCTATCGTCCGCCCCGTGGTGATTCTGCTGACGCTACCGCTGACGCTCCTCACGCTGGGCATATTCCTGCTGGTGGTCAATACCGCGATGCTCGCCCTCGTGGCCTGGATGCTGCCGGGCTTTCATCTCACCGGGGGGTTCTGGACTGCGTTTCAGGCGGCGCTCATCGTGTGGCTCGCCGGGTGGCTGGCCTCCTGGCTGATCGGGCCGAAGGGCCGCATCCAGATCCACATCCATCGGGATTGAGATCGTGGCGGCGCGCGCGGGATGCGATAATGCGCGGGCCACCCGGCGCGCGCGCCGGGCCCCACTGCTGAATCCACAATGACCCAGGCCTCGATCTCTCCGCCCGATACGCTGACACTGAAATTCTGCGGCCTGCATTTCGCCTCGCCCATTGTGCTGCTTTCCGGCTGCGTGGGTTTCGGCGAGGAATACACGCGCATCGCAGGCTTCTCCAACCGCGACGCGGGCGCCGTGGTCCTCAAGGGCACCACGCTCGCAGCCCGGCTCGGCAATCCCCCGCACCGGGTGTACGAGACCCCCGCAGGCATGCTGAACGCGATCGGCCTGCAGAACCCCGGCACGCAGCACGTCATCGAGCACATCCTGCCGGAGCTGGATTTCAGCGAGACCCGCTTCATCGCCAACGTGTCGGGCTCGACGGTCGAGGAGTACGCCGAGGTCACGCGCCTGTTCGATCAGTCGCCGATCGATGCCATCGAAATCAACATCTCCTGCCCCAACGTCAAGGAGGGCGGTGCCGCCTTCGGCAACTACCCGGACATGTCCGCGCAGGTGGTCGAGGCGTGCCGGCGGATGACCGGCAAGCCGCTGATCACCAAGCTCTCGCCCAATCAGACCGACATCCGCGAGAACGCGCGCCGCTGCATCGAGGCGGGCACGGACGCGCTCGCGGTGATCAATACGGTGATGGGCATGGCCATCGATGCGCACACCCGCCGGCCGGTGATCGGCAACATCCAGGGAGGATTGTCGGGTCCGGCGATCAAGCCCATCGCGCTGCTGAAGGTGCACCAGGTCTACGAGGTGGCGCGCAAGCACGGCATTCCGATCATCGGCCAGGGCGGCATCGCGACGGCCACCGACGCAATCGAGTTCCTCATCGCCGGCGCGAGCGCTGTCGGCGTCGGCACGGCGCTGTTCTATGACCCGATGGTGTGCAAGCGCATCAACGCGGGAATCGCCGACTATCTGCGCGAGCACGGCATCGGCGGCGTCGCCGAGCTCACCGGCACGCTGCGTATCTGAGGGCGCGCGCCCCCGGCACATCCCGGGGCCTCAGGAAACGTCCGCCTCCAGCGGGCCAGCGCTCGCCTCGAGCGACAGCTCCTTCAGCTTGCGAGTCAGGGTATTGCGCCCCCAGCCGAGGAGCTTCGCGGCTTCCTGCCTGTGACCCTGGGTGCGCTTCAGGGCGGCGCGGATCAGGATGCGCTCGAACTCCGGCAGCGCCAGATCGAGCAGCGCGCCCTGCCCGCTGGCGGCCTGGCGCACCGCCCAATCCGCCAGCGCGCTCTGCCAGTCGGCCTGCAGGTCGCGCGCGCGAGCGTCGATTTCCGGCGGCAGATCCTCCGCGCCGATCTCGCTGCCGGGGGCAAGGACCGACAGGCGGCGGCACACGTTCACCAGCTCGCGCACGTTGCCCGGCCAGCGATACTCGGCGAGTTTGCGTTCGGCCTCGGGGGCGAGCGCCTTGACCTCGACGCCGAGGTCACGCGCCGCCGCGCGCAGGTAGTGCCGCAGCAGCAGCGGTATGTCCTCGGCGCGCTCGCGCAGCGCCGGCAGGGCGAGCCGGATGACGTTCAACCGGTGGTACAGGTCCTCGCGAAACAACCCCTGGCCGACCCGCTCCTGCAGGTTCTGGTGAGTGGCCGCGATGACTCGCACGTCGACGCGGATCGGTGTCTGGCCGCCCACGCGGTAGAACTCGCCCTCCGCCAGCACGCGCAGCAGCCGCGTCTGCAGCGGCAGCGACATGTCGCCGATCTCATCGAGAAACAGCGTGCCGCCGTCGGCCTGCTCGAAGCGCCCGCGGCGCTGCGCGTCGGCGCCGGTGAAGGCGCCCCGCTCGTGGCCGAAGAGCTCCGATTCGAGCAGGTCGGCCGGAATCGCCGCGGTGTTGAGCGCAATGAACGGGCGCCCCGCGCGCGGGCTGTGCTCGTGCAGGGCGCGCGCCACGAGCTCCTTGCCGGTGCCGGACTCGCCGGTGATCAGCACGGTCACGTTCGAGCGCGACAGCCGGCCGATGCCGCGAAACACCTGCTGCATGGCCGGCGCCGTGCCGAGCAGTTCCGGGATGCGCGCCTCGGGGGCGCCGTCGGCCGCCGCCGGCGGCTGGACGCGCGCCGCGCGGCGCACCAGCGCGACCGCCTGGTCGATGTCAAAGGGCTTCGGCAGGTACTCGAATGCGCCGCCCTCGTAGGCGGACACTGCGCTGCCGAGATCGGAGTGGGCCGTCATGACGATGACCGGCAGCAGCGGGCGCGTGTCGCGCACGCGCCGCAGCAGGTCGAGGCCACTGCGGCCGGGCATGCGGATGTCAGTCATCAGCACATCGGGCGCATCGCGGCGCAGCGCCTCGAGCGCCGCTTCGGCCGAGTCGAACGCGCGCGCGACGAGCCCGGCGTTGCGCAGCGCGCGCTCGAGCACCCAGCGGATCGAGGCGTCGTCGTCGATGATCCACACCCGCAGCGCCTCGTTCATGCGCCTTCTCCGAGCGGCAGCAGCAGAGTAAACACCGTGCGGCCCGGCTCACTGTCGAATTCGATCAGGCCGCCGTTGCGGCTGACGAGCTCCTGGGCCACGGCGAGGCCGAGGCCCGTACCGTCGGGGCGGCCGGTGACGAGCGGATAGAAGAGGCTCGTATGCAGCTGCGGCGGCACGCCCGGCCCATCGTCCTGTACCTGCACGCTCGCGACCAGCCGGTGCCGGGTCGAGCCGATGCTGACGCCGGACAGCGCGCGCGTGCGCAGCACGATGCGGCCGCGGCCGGCGAGCGCCTGCAGGGCATTGCGCCCCACGTTGAGCAGGGCCTGGATGAGTTGATTGCGATCCAGCGTCGCCGACGGCAGGCTCGGGTCGTAGTCGCGTTCGAGCAGGACGTCGGCGGGGGCTTCCGCGCGCAGCAGCCGGAAAACGTGCTCGCAGATCTCGTGCACGTTGAGCACCGACTTGTCCGGCGCGCGGGCCGGGCCCGCGATCGAGTCGACCAGGGCGGCGAGCCGGTCTGCCTCCCCGATGATCACGCGCGTGTATTCCTTCAGTTCCTGACCCGGCAGCTCCCGCTCGAGCAGCTGCGCCGCCCCACGCAGCCCGCCGAGCGGATTTTTGATCTCGTGCGCCAGCTGGCGGATCATCAGCCGGCTGCCGTCGAGACGGGCGAGCAGATCGTTCTCGCGCGTGATGCGCTGGCGCTGCGTGGCGTCGGCGAGCTCCAGCAGCAGGTGGTTGCCGGTGATCTGTCCCTCAAGCGGCGTGATGGTGACATCGAGCGTGCGGACTTCACGCGGCGCTGCGGCCGGACGCACGCTGAGCTCGCGGTCCGCGATGCCCTCGCCGGTCGCGAGCGCGCGGCGCAGCAGGGTGCGCAGGCCGTTGCCGTCGGTCAGGAAGTCGGTGAACGGCCGGCCCCGCGCTTGGTTCAGGCTGAACGCCAGCAGGTCCTGGGCGGCCATGTTCGCGTAGATGGCGCACAGCTGCGCATCCAGGACGATGATCCCGGTCGAGAGCGTGTCGAACAGACCGGCCGGATCGAAATGCGCGAGCGCCGAGGGGGAGCCGCGGTCAGGTGCCACGGCGCGCTCCCCACGGCCGGCCCGAAGCGCCAGGCGCGCCCGCAATCAGTGCGGATGGACGGGATTGTGCGGATTCTGAATCGACGGCTGGTGGACGTAGAAGGTCACCGCCGAGGTCTCGCAGACGATCTGCCCGAAGCTGTTCACCACGACCGCCGACAGCGAGTGCTGCCCGCGGTAGACCGGAAAGGTGAACGCCGGCCCATCGCCCGGCATGCGCCGGCCGTCCAGGTACAGCTGAACCCGGTTGCCGGCAAACAGCGGCGGATTGGTGCGCACGATGGCGGTCGTGTGGTAGGTGTTCATCAGCATCTGCTGATCGCGCGGCTGCGCGATACGGCAGCTGCTGTAGGCATGCGCGGGCTGCGTGTCCGCCGGCGTAGGCGGCGCGGCGTTCAGATCGGAGGGCGGCGGCGGCGAAGGCGCATAAGTCTGCGCACCCTTGATGCTCAGCTTGGTGGCGTTCGGGTGCGGCCGGTCGCTGTAGTGGATCACGCCGTGGGCGTCGACCCATTTGTAGACCGTGGCGTTGTCGCCATTGCCGGCCCAGGCCGCGACCGACAGCCCCACGCACAGCACCGCGGCCAAAGCCGTCCCCACGCTCAAGCGGAAGGCACTCATGGGCATCGAGCATATCGCCTCGGCCCGCCGAGCACAAAAGCACGGTCCGCTGTCGCACGCCGGCGACGTCGCAGCCCGGTCCCGCGCCGAAGCGCGCCCCGGTATCCGGAGCGCCCTCGGCGCGGTACGGGAGCGGCGCGGTCACGGGCGATCAGCAGCTGTAGTACAGCTCCAGCTCCACCGGATGCGTGGCCATGCGGAAGCGCGTGACCTCCTGCATCTTGAGGTTGATGTAGGCGTCGATCACGTCGTTGGAGAACACGCCGCCGCGGGTGAGGAACTCGCGGTCCTTGTCGAGATGCTCGAGCGCCATGTCGAGCGAGTGGCACACGGTGGGTATGTGCTTGGCCTCCTCGGGCTCGAGGTCGTAGAGATCCTTGTCGGCCGGCTCACCGGGATGGATCTTGTTCTGAATGCCATCGAGGCCGGCGAGCATCATGGCGGTGAAGGCGAAGTACGGATTGGCGCTCGAGTCCGGGAAGCGCACTTCGATGCGGCGGGCCTTGGGGTTCGAGACCCACGGGATGCGGATGGAGGCGGAACGGTTGCGCGCCGAATACGCGAGCATCACGGGTGCCTCGAAGCCTGGCACGAGGCGCTTGTAGCTGTTGGTGCCGGCATTGGTGAAGGCGTTCAGTGCCTTGGCGTGCTTGATGATGCCGCCGATGTAGTAGAGGGCGAGCTCCGAGAGCCCGCCGTACTTGTCGCCGGCGAACAGCGCCTTGCCGTCCTTCTGCAGGGACTGATGGACGTGCATGCCGCTGCCGTTGTCGCCGACCAGGGGCTTGGGCATGAAGGTCGCGGTCTTGCCGTAGCGCTGCGCCACGTTCAGCACCGCGTATTTCAGCAGCTGCACCTGGTCGGCCTTCTGCACCAGGGAGCCGGCGCCGATGCCGATTTCGCCCTGACCGCCGGTGGCCACCTCGTGGTGGTGCACCTCCACCTTCAGTCCGAGTTCCTCGCACGCCAGGCACATGGCGGAGCGGATGTCCTGATACGCATCGACCGGCGGCACCGGGAAGTAGCCGCCCTTGACGCCGGGGCGGTGCCCGGTGTTGCCCTCGGAGAACTCGGTGCCCGAGCTCCACGCGCCCTGCACGGAGTCGATGGAATAGAACGAGCCGCGCATCTCATTGCCGAAGCGCACGCTGTCGAAGATGAAAAACTCGTTCTCCGGCCCGAACGTCGCCCGCTCGGCGATGCCGGTGGACTTCAGATACGCCTCGGCGCGCTTGGCGAGGGAGCGCGGATCGCGCTCGTAGCCCTGCATGGTCGCCGGCTCGATGACGTCGCAGCGCAGGTTGACGGTGGTTTCCTCGAAGAACGGATCGATCACCGCCGTGTCCGGCTCGGGCATCAGGATCATGTCGGACTCGTTGATGCTCTTCCAGCCGGCGATGGAGGAGCCGTCGAACATCTTGCCGTCGC
>JAKCEJ010000136.1 GCA_021838065.1 Pseudomonadota bacterium | reverse complement strand
ACGATCGTCACCTGGGGGGCCATGGTCGAGCGCTGTGAACTCGCCGCCGACGCCTCGGGCGTGCAGGCGGAGATCCTCGATCTGCGCACCCTCTCGCCCTGGGACCGCGAGGCGGTGCTCGAGTCGGTGCGCAAGACCCGCCGCTGCCTGATCGTGCACGAGGACAATCTCACCGCGGGCTTCGGTGCCGAGGTGGCCGCGGTGCTCGCCAAGGAGGCGTTCTTCAGCCTCGATGCGCCCATCGAGCGGCTGACCATGCCTGACATCCCAAGCCCGCACGCGCCGGTGCTGCTCGAGGCGGTCGTGCCCGGTGTTGAATCGATCACGCGCGCCATCCGCGCGGTGGCGAGTGTGTAGTCATGCCGCAGCCCTCGATCGAGATTCGCGCTCCCGAGGAGCAGGAGGAAGGCACCCGCTCGCAGGTGCTGAGGTGGCTGAAGGCGGTCGGCGAGCCGGTGGGCGAGTACGAGCCGCTGATCGAGCTTGAGACCGACAAGGTGACCGTGGAGGTGGCCGCTCCGGGCTCAGGCGTGCTCGCTGAAATCGTCAAAGGCGAGGGCGAGGAAGTGGCCCCGGGGGAGGTGCTCGGACGGATCACAGCGTCCGCCGAGCGCGCCGCCACTGCTGCCGAGGCGCCACCGCTCGCACAGGCGCCGGTCGCTTCCGCAGCGGCGCCCGCCGAGCGCGCCAGTCACGCTCGGATGCCCGATGGCCGGCTGAGCCCTGCGGTGCGCAGGCTGCTCACCGAACGCGGCCTCGATCCCGGCCAGGTGCGCGGCACGGGCGAGAGCGGACGGATCACGGTGGACGACGTGCTGCGGCACGCGCCGGCCGCTGCGGGCGCGCAGTGCGCACCGGCGGCGAGCCCGGCGACGGCGCGCGCCGAGTCCGGCATCGCCGTGCGCCGCGTGCCGCACAGCGCAGTGCGCAAGCGCACCGCGGCACGCATGGTCGAGAGCCTGCTGCACACCGCGCCGCATGTCACCACCGTGTTCGAGATCGACCTGTCCGCCGTGCTCGCGCATCGCGCGCGCCACCGGCAGGCGTTTGCCGGCCGCGGCGTGGCGTTGACGCTGACGGCGTATTTTGTGCGCGCGGCCATCGAGGCCATCGCTCAAGTGCCGGAGGCCAACAGCCGCTGGGGCGAGGAGGCGCTCGAGATCTACGAAACCGTGAATTTCGGCATCGGGACCGCCACACCCGAGGGGCTGGTGGCGCCGGTGCTGCGCGGCGCTGAGGCGTTGGATCTTGAACGCACCGCCGCGGGAATCGACACTCTGGTGCGGCGCGCGCGCGATGGGAAGCTGACGCCCGAGGACGTGCGTGGCGGGACGTTCACCCTGTCGAACCACGGGGTCAGCGGCAGTCTCATTGCCGCGCCGATCATCCTGTTCCCCGGGCAGGCTGCGATTCTCGGCATCGGGAAGCTGGAGAAACGCGTGGTGGTCATCGAGGAGGGGGCCGAGGCGCGCATCGAGATCCGGCCGCGCTGCTATGCCACCCTGACGATCGACCATCGCGTCATGGACGGGGAGCGCGCCAACCGGTTCATGCAGATCTTCGCCGAGCGGCTCGCGCTGTGGCGCGATTGACGCCGTGCTCGCCCCGGCGCATACGTGCCCGCCGCGCCGGGGTTTCGCAAATCGCATAGTGACGGATCGGCCCGGCGGATATACCATGCATGCAGTACCCCAGCGGAGAACGTTAGCATGACCGAGGGCACTACCACACTGCCTGGCCCGCCGAGCGATGCGTCGGAACCTGATCTAGCCCGCAGGCGAATGTTGACTGCGGCCACGGCGGCGGTCGGGGTGGTTGGCGTGGGTTTGGCCGCAACTGCCTTCGTCGAGACCATGGAGCCTAGCGAGACCGCCCGCGCGCTTGGGGCGCCGGTGATCATCGACATCTCCAAGCTGAAACCGAAGGAAATGCTGGTCGCTTCCTGGCGGCGCCGGCCAATCTACGTGCTGCGCCGCACCGAGGCGGAGCTGAAGCAGCTGCCGTCAATCAACGGCCAGCTCAAAGACCCTCTGTCGAAGGCCGATCAGCAGCCGGCGAACCTGCCCGGCTGGAACCCGATCCAGCGCTCCATCGTGCCGGAGTACCTGGTGGTGGTGGGCATCTGCACCCACCTCGGCTGCATGCCGAAGCTGCACGCGCAGGTCGGCGATCCGCTGCTCGGGGCGAGCTGGCCGGGCGGCTACTACTGCCCCTGCCACGGCTCGCGCTACGACCTGTCCGGCCGCGTGATGGACGGTTCGCCGGCACCGCTGAACCTGCCGGTGCCGCCGCACTATTACAGGGACGCCACGACCATCGTGGCTGGCGAACTGGCCAACCGCACCGAGCAGAACTGGGAACCCAATACCTGGTGAGCCGGGCGCGCTAGGAGCGTGTCAGCCCGCCGAAGCGGGCGAAGGCCTCGGGGCCTGCCGGCGGCAGGGCGTGCTCGAGCGTCGCGCCGTGCTCGCTCAGGTGCCTTTCGGCCGCGGTGAACACGGCGGCATAAAGACGTCGGCACAGGGCATAGGCTTCATCGCCCACCCAACCTTCGGGCAACAGGGCGGGCGGCAGCAGCGGATCGCGCAGATGGACCTTGCGGTACTCATGGATCAGCAGCGTGCGCACCACGAAGGCCGACTCGCCCGACACCGCGGCGTGCGCGCCCGAGGCTTCAATCGGCGCGAACGCGTCGCGGAATCTGCGGTAGCGGCGCGCGGTTTGCGCTAGATCCCACGCTGCGGCGACGAGCCGCCGGTCGCTCGCGAGCCCCTCTGCCCGACTGTTGAAGAGCCACCCGTCTTCGAGGCCCTCGGGGGCGAGCCAGCCGCGGGCCTGCTGCGGCGTGCAGGTCGGATGGGCGAATACCGCCGGGGCGAGCTGCCCGAACCCGAGCCAGCGCAGGCGTTCACGCAGGGCGCCGCGCGCGCCGCTGCCCGGCGGTATCACGAGCAGCGTCCAACGACCGTCCCACGCGCTGGGGTTGGCCGCGTAGATGCGCTGGGTGGCCTCGGCAAAGACGCCGTGGCCGGTGTCGGTGAGGCGGTACTCGCTGCGCCGGCCCCGGCGCGTGGCGGTGAGCCAGCCGTCGGCGGCGAGCCGGGCCACGCTGGTGCGCACCAGGCGCTCGGCGAGCCCGAAGGGCCGCGCCAGACGGATCAGGCTGCCCAGGCTCACGCACGCGCCGCGCGGGGCGATCGCATCGCCGAACAGCGTCATCAGGAGCGATCCGGCGCGCAGGGGCCTCTGGGCCCGGAAGCGCCGCAGCAGGGCTGCGACGGCGGGATGCGGGTCACGCGTGGCGGCGTCCATTAGGCGATCGCAAGGGGCGGGGGCGATATTCTGCCATGAATTTTCTTGACACAAAAATCATGATTGTTATAGTTTTTATGTATCACATCTAATTTGGGGTCGCGCACATCGCATGTACACCCAAGCCTTGGATTCCCCTGGGGGGGCCGCGGCGGCCGACGCGCACGAGCGCGAGCGCCTGGAGCGATTCCAGGAGCGCATCGACCGCGATGAGAAGATCGAGCCGAAGGACTGGATGCCGGAGGCCTACCGGCAGACCCTCATCCGCCAGATCGCCCAGCACGCCCACTCGGAGGTCGTCGGCATGCTGCCCGAGGGCAACTGGATCACCCGCGCGCCCTCGCTGCGCCGCAAGGTGGTCTTGATCGCCAAGGTGCAGGACGAGGGCGGCCACGGCATGTATCTCTACAGCGCGGCCGAGACGCTCGGCGTCTCGCGCGGGGAGCTCATCGAGCAGCTGCTCAGCGGGCGCGCCAAGTACTCGAGCATCTTCAACTACCCGACGCTCACCTGGGCGGACATCGGGGCGATCGGCTGGCTGGTCGACGGCGCGGCGATCATGAATCAGATTCCGCTGTGCCGCTGCTCCTACGGGCCGTACGCGCGCGCCATGGTGCGCATCTGCAAGGAGGAGAGCTTCCATCAGCGTCAGGGCTACGAGATCATGCTCACCCTCTCGCGCGGCAGCGCCGCGCAGCGCGCTATGGCGCAGGATGCGCTCGATCGCTGGTGGTGGCCGTCGCTGATGATGTTCGGCCCGAGCGATGCGCACTCGGTGCACACCGCGCAATCGATGCGCTGGAAGATCAAGCGCTTCAGCAACGATGAGCTGCGCCAGAAGTTCATCGACGTGACCGTGCCGCAGGCGGAGTTTCTCGGGCTCGCCGTGCCGGATCCCGATCTGCGCTGGGACGAGTCCGCCCAGCACTACGTGCCCGGCCCCATCGACTGGAGCGAGTTTCACGCGGTGCTGAAGGGCGAGGGCCCGTGCAACCGCGAGCGCCTCGAGGCGCGGCACGCTGCGCACGAGGCGGGCCGCTGGGTGCGCGAGGCCGCCGCCGCATTCGCAGAGAAGCATCAAGAGCCGCTGCGCGCTGCGCAGGCCGGCTGAGGAACGCAGGCCATGAACGAAGACTGGGTGCTGTACGAGGTATTCATCCGCTCCCGCTCGGGGCTCGAGCACAAGCACGTAGGCAGCCTGCACGCGGCCGATGCGCGCATGGCCATCGAGCACGCACGCGACACCTATACCCGCCGTCAGGAAGGGGTGAGCATCTGGGTGGTGCGCTCGAGCGACATCGTCGCCTCCGACCCGGCAGAGGCCGAGGAGCTGTTCGAGCCGGCGCGCGACAAGGTGTACCGGCATCCGACCTTCTATGCCATTCCGGAGGACGTGAAGAACATATGAGCGTCGCATCCGAGTCCGCGCGGCCCGCGCCCTCTGCCGAGGAGCGCTTCGAGTATGTGCTGCGCCTCGCCGACACTAGCCTCATCGCCGGGCAGCGCCTCGCTGAGCTCCTCGGTCACGGTCCGGCGCTGGAGGAGGATCTCGCCCTTGGCAACATCTCGCTCGATCTGATCGGCCAGGCGCGGCTGCTGCTCGCCCTCGCCGGGCGCATCGAGGGGCGCGGCCGGGATGAGGATGCGCTGGCGTTCCTGCGCGATGCACCGGATTTTCGCAACGTCGCGCTCGCCGAGCAGCCGAACGGGGATTTCGGCGCGACCATCGTGCGCCAGTGCCTGCTCGATGCGTGGCAGCTCGAGAGCTACGAGTGCCTCACCGGCTCGACCGACCGCGACCTCGCCGATATTGCTCACAAGGCGGTCAAGGAGTGCCGCTATCACTGGCGCTTCAGCTCCGGGTGGCTGGCGCGTCTGGGTGAGGGGACCGAAGAAAGTCATGCGCGGGTGCGCGCAGCGCTCGAGAGCCTCTGGCGCTTCACCGACGAGCTGCTCACACCGGATGCGCTCGATGCGCGCATGGCGGTATGCGGCATCGGGCCGGCGCCGGCGCTGATTCGCGAGCGTTGGGAGACACGCGTGGCCGCCGCGCTCGCGCAGGCGAAGCTCGAGCGGCCGGCGCATCAGCACTATCCGTGGCACGGCAAGCACGGCGTGCACACGGAACATCTGGGCCACCTCCTGGCGGAGATGCAGTTTGTGCCGCGCGCCTATCCGGGTGCGACATGGTGAACGGATCCCCACAGGATGCGGCGCCGGCCACTCGGGTGCGACAGGTCTGGCAGACGCTCGAGTCGGTGATGGACCCGGAGATCCCGGTGGTGAGCGTGGTGGACCTCGGCATCGTGCGCCAGGTGCGCGCCGGCCAGGACGGTCGGCTGCGCGTCGGAATCACCCCGACCTATTCCGGATGTCCTGCGACCGAAGTGATCACGCAGACGATCCGCACTGCGCTCGATCAGAGCGGATTCGCCGATGTGGCGCTCGAGACGCTGCTCTGGCCGCCGTGGTCGAGCGAGTGGCTGAGCGAGGCCGGACGGCGCAAGCTCGAGACGTACGGCATCGCCGTCGAGCGCAAGGAGACCGGGACGCTCGCCTGTCCACGCTGCGCCAGTCGGCGCATCGAGCGGGTGAGCGAGTTCGGCTCCACCCCCTGCAAGGCGCATTACCGCTGCCTCGAGTGTCTCGAGCCCTTCGATACTTTCAAGTGCCTCTGATATGTTGAGATTTCATGCCCTGCGCGTCGCCGAGGTGCGGCCCGAGGCCGAAGATACGCTTGCTATCGCGCTGTCGGTTCCGCAGGAGCTGCAATCCGAGTTTCGCGGCAGCCCCGGACAGCACATCGTCCTGCGCACGCGCGTGGACGGCGAGGAGCTGCGCCGCACGTATTCGCTGACCAACGCGCCGGGCGCCGAGCGGCTGAGCCTCCTGGTGCGACTGCAGCCGCACGGGCGCATGTCGGGCGCGCTGCAGCGGCTCGCGGTGGGAGACAGCCTCGATGTGCTGCCGCCGAACGGCAGCTTCACGCCACATGCCGCCGCGATCGGAGCGGGACTGCGGGTTGCGTTCGCCGCCGGCAGCGGGATCACGCCGGTGCTGTCGGTCGCACGCACGATGCTCGCCGCGGGCGGCGCCATGATGATCTTCTACGGCAACCGCACCGCCTCGCGCGCGATGGGCCTCGAGGCCCTGCAGGCGCTGAAGGATCGCTACCCCGAGCGGCTCTCGCTGCACTTCATCATGAGCGGTGAGCCGCAGGAAGTGTCGCTCTACAACGGACGGATCGACGGCGCCAAGGTGCGCGAGCTGGCCAGGGCGTTCTTCGATCCGGCCGGCATCAGCGAGTATTTCGTGTGCGGCCCCGGCGACATGGACCGCCAGGTGTGCGCGGTGCTCGCGGAATTCGGCGTACCGGCCGAGCGCATCCGGGTCGAGCACTTCACCGTCGCGGCCGAGAGCGCTCCCGCCGCGCGCTCCGCCGCGCTCGTGGAGGCGGAGCCGGCAGCCGGCATGGCCGAGGTCACCGTGATTCTCGACGGGCGGCGCCGTTCCTTCGCCATGCCCATCGATGCGGACACGGTGCTCGATGCCGCCGAACGTGCCGGGCTCGAGCTGCCCTTTTCCTGCCGCTCAGGGGTCTGCTCGACCTGCCGCACCAAGGTCGTGCGCGGGCAGGTGCGCATGGAGCAGAACTACGCGCTCGAGGAGTGGGAGCTCGAACAAGGCTATGTGCTCGCCTGTCAGTCCAAATGTCTCAGCGGCGAGCTGGAACTCGACTACGACGAGAAGTGAGCGTGGCGACGGCGCCGATCCGAGGTTCCCATGAATTACCAGACCATTGTGTACACCGTTGCCGACGGCGTGGCGCGCCTGACGCTCAATCGCCCCGAGCGGCTCAACAGTATCAACGCACAGATGCACGAGGAGCTGCGTCATGCGCTCGCGGCGCTCGAGTCTGACCGGGACGCGCGCGTGCTGGTGCTCAGCGGCGCGGGTCGTGCGTTCTGCGCCGGACAGGATCTTGGCGACCGGACCGTAGCTCCCGGCGGCGCGGCGGTCGACCTCGGCGAGTCCATCGAGCGCAACTACAAGCCGCTGATTCTGACGCTGCGCCGCCTGCCGATGCCGGTCATCGCCGCAGTCAACGGCGTGGCCGCAGGAGCGGGCGCCAATATCGCGCTCGCCTGCGATCTGGTGCTCGCCGCCCACTCGGCGAGCTTCGTGCAGGCCTTCGCGCGCATCGGGTTGCTGCCGGACTCGGGCGGGACCTGGTTCCTGCCGCGCCTGGTCGGGCCGGCGCGCGCGCTCGGGCTGGCGCTGCTCGGGGAGAAGCTGCCGG
>JAKCEJ010000135.1 GCA_021838065.1 Pseudomonadota bacterium | reverse complement strand
CCACGGCCCTGCAGCGGCTGCTGAAGGACCCGAACAAGCTGATTCGCGGCGCGGTGCTCTCGGCGCTGCAGCGCATGGAGGGCCAGATCGACGTCGAGCGGGTCTGCGAGCTGCTGAAGGACCCCGAGATCGACGTGCAGAACCGCGCCATCGACGTCGTCATCAAGGCCAATCACCCCGACACCATCCGCCACCTCATCGCGGTGCTGAAGGACGAGAACGAGAACGCCCGCCGCGCGGCCGTCGAGGTGCTCAACGAGGTCGGCGACGCCAAGTCGGTCAAGCATCTGCTCGAGGCGCTGAAGGACAGCGACTGGTGGGTGCGCTCACGTGCCGCGGATGCGCTCGGCCGGATCGGCGGGCCGCGCGTCATCGACGCGGTGCTGCAGCTGGTGCGCGACAAGGACGAGGACATCCGCCGCTCGGCCATCGAGATTCTCAATCAGACCAAGGATCCGCGCGCTGTGGAGTCGCTCATCCAGGCGACGCGCGACTCGGACTGGTGGGTGAGCGAGCGCGCGGTCGATGCGCTCGCGGAGATCGGCAGCAAGCGCGCCGTGCCGCGGCTGATCGAGATGCTGCAGGGCGGCAACGCCAAGATCCTGCCGGTGGTGGTGCGCGCGCTCGGCAAGCTCGGCGACCCGCCGCTCGCCGGCACGCTCTCGGCGCTGCTCGAGCGGCCCGAGCGCGAGGTGCGCATCGAGGCGATGCAGGCGCTCGCCAACCTCGCGGATCAGACGAACGCCGAGGCGCTGCGCACGCAGTTAAAGACGCAGGCGAGCACGGCGGATCAGACCATCGCGCGCGCTGCCGAATCGGCCCTCGCCGATATGGAGCGGCGGCTGGCGGGCGCGACCGCGGGGACCGCGCTCGGGTCAACCCAGCCGCAGCCGCCTCACGAGGCGCTGCCGGAAGCGCCGGAGGCGCCCGCCTCGCCTGCGGCGCGGGCCCAGGCTGCGGCCGCCGAGCGCCTCGACATCCAGACGCTGCGGACGGGCGATGTCCTCGAAGGCCGTTACAAGTACCTCGAGCGCATCGGCCGCGGTGCCTTCGGCACCGTGCTGCTGATGGAGGACACGGTGGTCGATGAGCGGCTGATCCTGAAGTTCCTCAATCCGAACGTGGCGACGGACGAGGAAGTCATGAAGCGCTTCGTGCACGAGCTGCGCTACTCGCGCAAGATCACGCACCGCAACGTGATCCGCATCTACGACTTTCTGTTCATCCAGGGCAACTACGCCATCTCGATGGAGTACTTCCCCTCGCACACCCTCGGGACCGAGATCACGGGGGAGAAGCCGCTCGAGCTGAAGCGCGCGCTGCAGTTCGGCATCGACATCTGCACCGGCATGACCGTGGCCCACCAGGCCGGGATCGTGCACCGCGACCTCAAGCCCGCCAACGTGCTGATCAACCACGAGGCGCTGCTGAAGATCGTGGATTTCGGCGTGGCGGCGGCGCAGCGCGAGAGCGAGACGCAGCTGACGCGCACCGGCTATGTGATCGGCTCGCCGAAGTACATGGCGCCCGAGCAGATCCTCGGCAAGCGCGTCGATGAGCGCGCGGACATCTACGCGCTCGGGGTGATCCTCTACGAGATGCTCACCGGTACCCCGCCCTACTCGCGCGGCGATCACATGTCGGTGATGTACCAGCACGTGCAGGGCAAAGCCCGCCCGCCCCAGGAGCTCAATGCCGCGCTGCCCCCCGGGCTTTCCGATATGGTCATGCGCGCCATGGCAGTCGACAAAAACAAGCGCTTCCAGAGCATGGAGGAAGTCCGCTCCTCGCTCGGGAAATTCCTCTGACCCGGGCGGCCCGGCCCGCTGGACGGGCACCCGGTAACGTGCCGCAGCTCAAGGTTTCCTGCGCATACGGTTGATTTTCTGACAGAAGCGGCGCGAAAGTAGTGGTTCGGACCCGGCCCGGGAGTGCCCCTTTTGGCCCGTATCGATGCCTTTTTGAAGCTTGGCGTGCAGCAAGGCTGCTCGGACGTGCATCTGGCCGTCGGGGTGCCGCCGATGCTGCGCACGCAGGGCGACCTGCTGCCGATCAAGTTCCGCGACCTGCGCGGGCCGGAACTCGAGGGCTACATCACGGAGATCCTCACGCCCTCGCAGGCGGAGCGGTTCAATGCCGGGAACGATCTCGACTTTTCCTACGTTTCGGCCGAGGGCGGGCGCTTCCGCGTCAACGTGTTCCGCAAGGACACCGGCATCGGGGCCACCTTCCGGGCCATCCCCACCTCGGTGCCGCAGCTTGCGACCATGGGCCTGCCGCCGCTGATCGCCAAGCTCTGTGACTACCACCAGGGCATGATCCTGGTCACCGGCGCGACCGGCACCGGCAAGTCGACCACGCTCGCGGCGATGATCGACCTGCTCAACGAGACGCGCAAACTCAACATCATCACGCTCGAGGACCCGATCGAGGTGGTGCACCGCAGCAAGATGAGCCAGGTCATCCAGCGCGAGCTCGGCACCCACATCCCGAGCTTCGCCGAAGGCGTGCGCGCGGCGATGCGCGAGGATCCGGACGTGATCCTGGTCGGTGAGATGCGCGATGCCGAGACCATCTCCATGGCGATGACCGCGGCGGAGACCGGCCACCTGGTGCTCGGCACGCTGCACACCACCAGCGCGGTCAAGACCGTCGACCGCATCGTCGATGCGCTGCCGGTCGAGCAGCGCGAGCAGACCAAGAGCTTCCTCGCCCAGAGCCTGCTCGCGGTGATCACCCAGGTGCTGGTGAAGACCCCCGACCGGCGCGGCCGCCGGCCGGTGTGCGAGATGATGATGATGACGCGCGCGATCGCCAAGCTCATCCAGACCGAGCAGACCTTCCAGATCCCGAGCCTGGTGCAGACCGGGCGCGACCTCGGCATGCAGCTGCTCGATCAGGCGCTGCTGACGGCCGTGAACGCGCGGGAGATCGATCCGGACGAGGCCTACGTGTACGCCAGCGACAAGCGCCCCTTCCAGAAGCTCGTCAGCGACGCCGATCTGCTGCCGAAGACCGATATGGCCGGCGCGTAAGGACCGGCACCGTGGCGAGCGTCGACACTCTGCTGCTCGAGATTCTGCAAAAGCGCGGCTCGGACCTGCACTTCATCGCCGGCGAGCCGCCGCGCATCCGCCTGTACGGGGAGCTGATGCCGCTGAAGGGCGGGCCGCTCGGCCAGGAATTCGTCAGGCAGGCCCTCTACGAGATCATGCCGAAGCTCGCCGTGGAGCGCCTCGATGCGCACGACGGCGCCGACTTCGCCTACACCATTCCCGAGCGCGGCCGCTTCCGTGTCAATGTGCTGCGCCAGCTGAACGGCATGGGAGCGGTGTTCCGCGCCATCCCGTCCACGGCGCTCACCCTCGAGGAACTCGAGATGCCCGCCTCGGTCACCCAGATGTGCCGCGCCAACAACGGCCTGGTGCTGGTCACGGGCAAGACCGGCTCGGGCAAGTCCACCACCCTCGCGGCGATGATCGATGACATCAATACGCGCGAGAAGGGCCACATTCTCACCATCGAGGACCCGATCGAATTCGTGCACCAGCGCAAGAGCTGCCTGGTCAGCCAGCGCGAGATCGGCGTGCACAGCAAGAGCTTCGCCGCCGCGCTGCACTCGGCGCTGCGCGAGGATCCGGACGTCATCCTGGTCGGCGAGTTGCGCGATCTGGAGACCATGAGCATCGCGGTGACCGCGGCCGAGACCGGCATTCTGGTGATGGGCACGCTGCACACCAACGGCGCGGCGCAGACCGTCGACCGCATGGTCAATGTCTTCCCGTCCGACAAGCAGTCGCACGTGCGGGCGATGCTCTCGACCTCGCTGCGCGGGGTCATCTCCCAGCAGCTGCTGCAGCGCGCCGACCGCCAGGGCCGGGTCGCGGCGCTCGAGATCCTGATCAACACGCCGGCCGCGGCGAGCCTGATCCGCCAGGGCAAGCTCGATCAGCTCGAGAACACCATGCAATCGGGGGCCCAGTTCGGCATGCGCACCATGGACTCGGCAATCCAACAGCTGCTCGAGCAGCGCCTCATCAGTCCCCGCGAGGCCTACAACAAAGCCATCAACAAGACGCGCTTCGAAGGGCTGAAGGACGCCGGCTGAGCACCGCCCGGAGGCGACACACCGGGCGTTCCGCAGTGCCGGGCAGCCGCCCCGGACGTGTGCTGCTGTCGCGGCACAGCCGCACCCGGTAAAATCGCCGGATGAGCGAGACATTCTTCGTCACCACCGCGCTGCCCTACGCGAACGGCCCGTTCCACATCGGGCACATCATGGAGTACATCCAGGCCGACATCTGGGTGCGCTTCGAGCGCCTGCAGGGCAGGCAGGTGCATTTCGTCGGCGCCGACGACGCGCACGGGGCGCCCATCATGCTCAAGGCCGAAGCCGAGCACGTGAGCCCCGAGGCCCTGGTGGCGCGCATCGCCGCAGGCCGCGGGCGCTACCTGGAGGGCTTTCACATCGGCTTCGACCACTGGCACTCGACCCACTCGGGCGAGAACACCGCGCTCTCACAGGACATCTACCGGCGCCTGAAGGCCGCCGGCCTGATCTATCGCAAGCCGATCGAGCAGTTCTTCGACCCCGTCAAGGGCATGTTCCTCGCCGACCGCTACCTCAAGGGCGAGTGCCCCAAGTGCCACGCCAAGGACCAGTACGGGGACGCCTGCGAGGTCTGCGGCAGCGTGTACGCGCCGACCGAGCTCATCGAGCCGTACTCGGCCCTCACCGGCGCGAAGCCCGTGCTCAAGACCTCGGATCATTTCTTCTTCAGGCTCTCCGACCCGCGCTGCGTCGAGTTTCTGCAGGACTGGCTCGCCGTTGCCGGCCACGTGCAGCCGCAGGTCGCCAACAAGGCGCGCGAATGGCTCTCGGGCAAGGGCGAGCAGGCGCTCGGGGACTGGGACATCTCGCGCGATGCGCCCTACTTCGGCATCCCCATTCCGGATGCGCCCGGGAAGTTCTTCTACGTGTGGCTCGATGCGCCAATCGGCTATCTCGCGGCGCTGAAGAGCTACTTCGACAGCGGCAAGGCGCGCGCCAACGGCGAGACGCGCTCGTTCGAGGCCTTCCTCGGCGCCCCCGATACGCGCCAGGTGCACTTCATCGGCAAGGACATCATCTACTTCCACACGCTGTTCTGGCCCGCGATGCTGCATTTCGCGGGCGCCCCCTACCGGGTGCCGGACAACGTCCACGTGCACGGCTTCATCACCGTCTCGGGCGAGAAGATGTCCAAGTCGCGCGGCACCGGCATCAGTCCGCTGCGCTACCTCGAGCTCGGCATGAACCCCGAATGGCTGCGCTACTACATCGCCGCCAAGCTCAATGCCGCCGTCGAGGACCTGGATTTCAATCCCGCGGACTTCATCGCCCGGATCAACAGCGATCTGATCGGCAAGTACGTCAACATCGCCAGCCGCGCGGCGAGCTTCATCACCCGTCACTTCGAGGGCGTGCTCGAGTACCCGTCCGGGACCGAGGAGCTGACGCAGCGCGCGCGGGAATTGCTCGAGCAGGTCCGCTCGAGCTATGCCGCGCGCGAGTTCGGCCGCGCGATGCGCGAGATCATGGCGTTCGCCGACCGGCTGAACCAGGAATTCGACGCACGCCAGCCCTGGGTGCTCGCCAAGGATCCTGGCCGGCGCGAGGCGCTGCAGGACAGCTGCGCCCGGGCGCTCTATGGCTTCAAGACCCTCACCTGCCTGCTGGCCCCCGTGCTGCCGGCACTGGCCGAGCGGGTGGCGCGCGAGCTGTTCGGGCTCGACCGGGCGCTAACCTTCGCCGATGCGCTCGCGCCGCCGCGGCGCATCAATCCCTACCAGCACCTCATGACGCGCGTCGATCCCAAACAGCTCGATGCGCTGCTCGAACCTCAGGAGAAGACCGTGTCCGAGACCTCCGCGCCGGCCGCCCCGAAGCCGCCCGCCGCCGCCGCCACCGTGAGCGATGCGCCCGCGACGATTTCCATCGACCAGTTCAAGCAGATCGATCTGCGCGTGGCGCGCATTGCGGCGGCCGAGCAGGTCGCCGGCGCCGACAAGCTGCTGCGCCTCACGCTCGATCTGGGCACCGAGACACGCACCGTGTTCGCGGGCATCAAGTCCGCGTACGACCCGGCCACACTCGTCGGCCGCCTGACCGTGATGGTGGCGAACCTCGCGCCGCGCAAGATGAAGTTCGGGGTCTCCGAGGGCATGGTGCTCGCCGCGAGCGGGCCCGCCGGCGGGCCGTTTCTGCTCACGCCCGATGCGGGCGCCGCCCCGGGCATGCGCATCAGCTGAGCTCACCGCACTGCCGCCGTGAATCAGGTCGAGGCCATCGAGGCTCTGCTGCCGCAGACGCAGTGCGCGCGCTGCGGCTACGCGGGCTGCCGCCCGTATGCGCAGGCCATCGCGCGCGGCGAAGCCGAGATCAATCAGTGCCCGCCCGGGGGCGCGGCCGTGATCGGGCGGCTCGCGGCGCTGCTGTCGCGCGTGCCGCTGCCCCTGAATCCCGCCAACGGAACCGAAGGGCCGCCGCTCATTGCCCGCATCGACGAGCAGGCCTGCATCGGCTGCGCCAAGTGCCTGCCGCCGTGCCCGGTCGATGCCATCATCGGAGCGCGCAAGCGCATGCACACCGTGGTCGCCGAGCTGTGCACCGGCTGCGAGCTGTGCCTCGCGCCGTGCCCGGTCGAGTGCATCACCCTGGCGCCACGCCCGGCGCCTCCGGCGCCCGAGCCGACCGCCAACCGTCTGCGCTATGCAGCGCACACGGCACGGCTCGAGCGGCGCGCAAGCGAGCGTGCCGCGCTGCTTGCAACGCGCAAGGGCCTGGCGGGCACAACGCCCGGCCGGAGCTGACTGCGATGCACCCGGCCACCCGCCGCGCCTTGTACCGACGCCTGCGCGCCGCCAATCCCGCCCCGCGCAGTGAGCTTGAGTACACGACTCCGTTCGAGCTGCTGGTGGCGGTGATGCTCTCGGCGCACACGACGGACAAGAGCGTCAACGCGGCCACGAGCAAGCTGTTTCCCCTCGCCAATACCCCGCGCGCGCTGGTCGAGCTCGGCGTCGAGGGCGTCAAACCCTATCTGCGCTCCGTCGGGCTCTACAACGCCAAATCGCGCAACCTCATCGGCCTGAGCCGCCAGATCCTCGAGCGCCACGGCGGCGAGGTGCCCGGCGAGCGCGCTGCGCTCGAGGCGCTGCCGGGGGTCGGGCGCAAGACCGCGAGCATCATCCTCAACATCGTGTTTGGCGAGGAGCAGATCGCCGTCGATACGCACATCTTCCGCGTGGCCAACCGCACCGGGCTCGCGCCCGGGCGCACGCCGCTCGCAGTGGAACAGGCCCTCGCGCGCAACACGCCGGCTGAGTTCAAGCGCGATGCGCACCACTGGCTGCTCCTGCACGGGCGCTACGTCTGCACGGCCCGCGCGCCGCACTGCTCCGGCTGCATCCTCGCGGATCTGTGCGAGTATCCTCATAAGAGCGCCGCGGCGGCGCCGGCGCGGCGGCCGGCGGCCCGGCTCGCGCGCCGCCGCCGCGCGGCCGGCTGAGCCCCATGCCCGTCTTCGCCCACCAGAACCGTGAGCAGCTGCGCCGGATGTACCTCGAGGCGTGGCGCAAGTACTGCGCCGGGCAGC
>JAKCEJ010000134.1 GCA_021838065.1 Pseudomonadota bacterium | reverse complement strand
CGAGCAGCCTCACGCGCGAGTCGCGCCGCCCGTAGCCGCGCGAGATCACACCCACCGGCACCCCGCGGCGGGCCAGCTGAGCGGCGAGCCACACCGCCAGCGGCGTCTTGCCGGTCCCGCCGACGGTGAGATTGCCTACCACGATCACGGGCGCTGCCAGCCGGCTCGGCGCGCTCGCTCGGGCGCGCCGGGCGGCCACGGCCGCCCCGTACAGGCGCTCGAGCGGCCTCAACGCGGCGCACGAGCCCTGTGAACCGTACCAGCGCCGGTTGAGCCACGCCTGCATAGCGTCAGTCGCTGAACTGCAGCCGATGCAACTGCGCGTACAGGCCCTCGCGCGCGAGCAGCTCGGCGTGCGTGCCGCTCTCGACCACCTGCCCTGCATCGAGCACGAGAATGCGGTCGGCCTGCTCCACGGTGGAGAGCCGGTGCGCGATGACGAACGTCGTGCGGTTGCGCACCAGGTGCGCAAGGGCCGCCTGGATGTGCCGCTCGGCCTCGGTGTCGAGCGCGGAGGTGGCCTCATCGAGGATCAGGATGGGCGCATCCTTCAGCAGCGCCCGCGCGATGGCGATGCGCTGGCGCTGCCCGCCCGAGAGCAGCACGCCGCGCTCGCCCACCACAGTGTCGAGCCCCTGCGCCAGACCGGAGGCGAACTCGAGCACGTGCGCGGCTTCCGCCGCGCGCAGAATCGCCTGCTCGGGCACCTCGCGGCCGAAAGCGATGTTGTTGCGGATCGTGTCATCGAACAGGGTCACCTCCTGGCTCACCACCGCGATCTGCTCGCGCAGGGCCTTCAGCTCGTACTCGCGCACGTCGCGTCCATCGATGAGGATGGCGCCGGCGGCGAGCTCGTAGAAGCGCGGCAGCAGGCTCACCAGGGTCGACTTGCCGCTGCCGGAGCGCCCGACGATCGCGAGCTGCGTCCCGGCCGGCACCGCGAACGATACGGAGCGCAGCGCGGCGTGCTCGCCCTGCGGGTAGCTGAAGGAGACATCGCGGTACTCCACATCGCCGCGCACCCGCGGCGGCCGGTAATCGCCCGTCTCGGGCTCAGACGGCTCATCGATGATCTCAAAGAGGCTCTGCGCCGCCGCCACGCCCTGCTGGATGGGACCGGACTGGCTCACCACCTCGCGCAGCGGCTGGCCGAGCATCGAGAGCGACGCGAAGAACGCCAGCAGGTCGGCGGCTTGCATCTGCCCGTCGACGATGTCGCGGATGCCGAGCGCGAGCACGAATGCCCCGCCGATCGCGCTCACCAGCTGCACGGCCGGATTGGCGAGCCCGGTGGTGAGAACCGCCCTCATGTTGGAAAGGCGGTTGTGCTCGTTGACCTGCTCGAACTGCTGCTCGAGGTGCGCCTGCGCGCCGTACACCTTCACCAGCCGCGGCGACTCGAAGCTCTCCTTGGCGAGCCGGGTCACATCCTCCATCGAGTGCTGGATGCGCCGCCCGTAGCGGCGGAAGTGACGGTTGATCACCGAGACCAGCCAGCCGACGACCGGCCCCATGGTGAGGGAGATGAGCGTCAGGCGCGGGTTGAGCCAGACCATCCAGCCGATGAGAAAGATGATGGTGAGGCCGGCGCGCACCAGAATGACGATCGAGGTGGTCGAGGCCTGCCCGACCTGCTCGCAGTTATAGGTCAGGCGCGAGAGCAGCGAGCCGACCGCCTGGCGGTCATAGAACGCCACGGGCAGATCGAGCACCCGCCGATACACATCCCCGCGCAGCTTTTTGACCACCCGCCGCCCGACGGCACCCATGAAGTACGTCTGAACGAGATTGCCGACCCCGCGCGCCGCAAACAGCACCACCGTGGCGGCCGGCAGCCACACGATCATGTACGAGACAGGGTGCAGCAGCAGCGACCCGACCTGCTTGGCGAGATAGACAAGGCCGCTCGAGCTCGCCGCGTACACCCCCGCGCCGAGGATCCCGAGTGCGAAGGCGCCCTTGTGGGGGCCGAGGTAGCCGAGCAGCCGCTTGTAGATCCGCGCCGCCCCGCGCTCCCCGTCGCCGCCGGCGCGGCTCACGAGCCGCTCCCGAGCCGCGCCTTGATGGTGGCGATGTCGAGCTTGACGAAACCGAGCTCACCGAGCACATCCATCGCCGTCACCACCGATTGCTGCGTGGCACGCGCGTCGGCGCGGATCAACACGGCCTCGTTGCGCGAGGCGGCTGGCTCGGCTGCGAGCGCCGCGCGCAGCGTGTCGGGACTGTTGTTGAGGAGCTCGCGGCCGTTGACCAGGTAGTCGCCGTTCTCGGTGACCGTCACCACCACGGGATGGGGCTTGTTTTCCGCGGCCGGCACCGCCTGCGCGCGCGGCAGCATGACGTGCAGGCGCCCCTCCTGCGTGAAGTGGGTCGAGAGCATGAAGAACACCACCAGCAGGAGCACCACGTCGATCAGCGAGACGACGTTGATCTCCGGCTCCTCGTGGCGCCGCGGCTTAAGGTTCATGGGCCGGTCAGGCGCCGCTCGCGGCCGGATCCCCGGCCGCCTCGAGCGCATCGGCCATGCGCATCGCGTGCTTTTCCATCTCGACGACGATGTCCTCAACCTTGCCGCGCAGGAATCGATAGCAAATGAGCGAGGGAATGGCCACGCACAGCCCCGCCACCGTGCACACCAGCGCCTCGGCGATGCCGCCGGAGAGCGTCCGCGGACTGCCCATGCCGCCGGCCTGGATGGCGTCGAACGCGCGGATGATGCCGGTGACGGTGCCGAGCAGCCCTAACAGAGGAGAGACTCCCGCAATGGTGCCGAGCGTGTTGAGGAAACGCTCAAGCTCGTGCACCACGTGCCGGCCGGCATCCTCCAGACGCTCCATCAGGACATCGTGCGGCTTATGGCGGTTGGCGAGCCCCGCGGCGAGCAGCCGGCCGAGCGGCGAGTGCTGCTCGAGCGCGCCGATCACCTTGTCAGTGACCTGACCGGTTTCGATCAGCTGCCAGACCTTCTGCGGCAGATCGCGCGGCAACACACGCCGGTCCTGCAGGGTCCAGAGCCGCTCGAGCACGATCGCCGCGGCGACGATCGAGCAGAAGATGATCGGCCACATCAGCGGACCGCCAGCCCGCACGATTTCCCACATCAAACGGCCCCATTGATTCGGTGAAACGGCATCATACCGGAGTGCGCCCGGGGCCGATACGCGCCTGCCGGCCGGCGCTGTCGCCGCCGTGGTACAGTCACCGTGCTGTGCCACGCCGCTTTCTGAAGAAGATTCTGCCCAAGCCCCACCACATCCAGGGGCACAAGCTGCTGCGCGTGTTCGGCGATCGGCTGATGGACCCGCGCCTGTGGGCCGTCCACCGCCGCGCGGTCACCGGCGCGTTCGGCGTGGGGCTGGCGATCTGCTTCATCCCGCTGCCGGTGCACACGCTGGTGGCGGGCCTGATCGCCCTCACCTGGCGGCTGAACGTGCCGGCGATCTACGGCACGATCTTCCTGGTCAATAACCCCCTGACCATGGTGCCGATCTACTACCTCGCCTACCGGGTGGGGGCGCTGCTGCTCGGCACGCCGCCGCAGCAC
This sequence comes from Pseudomonadota bacterium, assembly GCA_021838065.1. Taxonomy (GTDB): domain Bacteria; phylum Pseudomonadota; class Gammaproteobacteria; order Steroidobacterales; family Steroidobacteraceae; genus 13-2-20CM-66-19. The sequence goes on along the minus strand of JAKCEJ010000134.1, from coordinate 4,100 downwards.
TTCGCGTTCCATCTGAGCTGGCAGTGGCTGCAGTACGGCCTCGGCCCCCTGTGGCAGCCGTTCCTGGTCGGTTGCCTCGTGTGCTCGCTGGTGGCGGGGCTCGCCGGCTGGTGCGTGCTGGAGTTCGTGTGGCGCTGGGAAGTCAGGCGGCGCTACCGGACGCGCCATCTCGAGGCGCTGTAGCAGCCCGCTCGCGCAGCCGCCCGTCGTCGAGCTCATAGACGCGCTCCATCCGCGCCGCGAGGCGCGGATCGTGCGTCACCACGATGAGGCTCGTGCCGCGCTCGCGGTTCAGCTCCAGCATCAGCTCGAAGACCGCCTCGGCGTTGGCGCCGTCGAGGTTGCCGGTGGGCTCATCGGCAAGCACGATTTTCGGCTGCGTCACCAGCGCCCGCGCCACGGCGGCACGCTGGCGCTCGCCACCGGAGAGCTGATGCGGGCGGTGCGTGAGGCGAGCGCCGAGCCCGACCCGCTCGAGCAGTTCGCTCGCGCGCTCGCGCGCCTCGGCGACCTTGGTGCGCCGCACCAGCAGCGGCATGGCCACGTTCTCCAGCGCCGAGAACTCCGGCAGCAGATGGTGGAACTGGTAAACGAAACCCAGCGTCCGGTTGCGCAGCGCGGCGCGCTCGCGCTCGCTGAGCGAGTGGATGTCCCGCCCGTCGATCAATACCTGCCCGTGGGTCGGGCGGTCGAGCCCGCCGAGAATCTGCAGCAGCGTGGTCTTGCCGGAGCCCGAGGCCCCGACGATGGCGAGCCGCTCGGCGCTGCCCACCGCGAGCGCCACTCCGCGCAGCACCTCGAGCGTGGTCGGGCCCTGCACGAAGCTGCGGCTCACCTCGCGCGCCTCGAGCACCGGGTGTGGGGCCTGTGCCGACAACTCACTCATGGCGCAGCGCCTCGGCCGGGGCGGTGCGCGCGGCGCGCCAGGCCGGATACACGGTCGCGAGCGCGCACAGCAGGAACGCCACGCCGCACACGCGCAGCACATCGAATCCCTCGACGTAGGCGGGAAGCTCGCTCATGTAATACACCTTGGGATTGAGAAACTGGGTGTGCAGCAGCCGCTCGAGCAGCCCGACGAGGCTCTGCAGGTGATGGGCGATGAGAATGCCCAGGCCCGCGCCGAGCAGCGTGCCGGCGAGCCCGATGAGCAGGCCCTGGATGGCGAACACCGCCAGCACGTTCGCGGGCGAGGCGCCGAGGGTGCGCAGGATCGCGATGTCGGATTGCTTCTCCTTCACGATCATCACCAGCGTCGCCACGATGTTGAAGGCCGCCACGCCGACGATCATCGAGAGGATGATGAACATCATCGACTTGGTGATCTGGATGTTGCGGAAGAAATTGAACATGTGATCCGTCCAGGCGCTGACGTAGTAGCCCGAGCCGCCCAGATCGTAGGCGATGCGCCGCACCGTCGTCGGCGCCTGCCACGGATCGGCGAGCTTCATGCGCAGACCCGTGACGCGCCCCGGGGGGAGCGCGAACAGGCGCGCCGCATCGGTGATGTCCACCAGCGCCAGCTGCCGGTCGTACTGATACATGCCGGAGTGAAAGAGCCCGACCACGCGGAAGCGGCGCATGCGCGGCATCAGCCCCGCCGGCGTCGCGATGCCCTCCGGGGCGATCAGCACCACCGAGCCGCCGGGGCGCACGTGCAGCGCACGGGCCAGATCGACTCCGAGGATCACCTCGTAGCCCCCGGGATGCAGCGCGCCGAGATCCCCTTTCTCGAGGTGGCGCGCCAGCGCCGTCACATGCTCCTCCTCGGCCGGCAGCACCCCGCGCACCGCCGCGCCGGCGATGTATTGCCCATGGGTGAGCAGCGCCTGCTGCTGCACGTAGGGCGCCACCGCCTCGACGCCGGGCTCGGCGCGCACTCGCCGCTGCACCGCGCGCCAATCGCCGATGCTGCCGCGCAGGCCCATCAGGGTCGCATCCGCGGTGACATCGAGGATGCGGCTGCGCAGCTCGCGGCCGAAGCCGTTCATCACCGAGAGCACCACGATCAGGGTGGCGACTCCGAGCGCAAGGCCGCACACGGACATCATTGCCACGAACGAGACGAACCCGCGCCGGTGCGTCGAGCGCAGATGCCGCGTGCCGATCAACCACTCGTAGGAGCCGAAGATCATCGCGCTACTCGTACCGCAGAGCCTCGGCCGGCGCGACCCGCGCGGCGCGCATCGCCGGATACACCGTTGCCGCGGCGGTGAGCACGAGCGCCGCGCAGCCGATCACCGCGACGTTGCTCCATTCGACCACCGAGGGAATGGAGGTGATGTAGTACACGTTGGGGTTGAAGATCTGAAAGCCGAAGGTGCGCTCGAGGAAGCTCGCCACCGCATTGACGTGATAGGCAAGCGTCAGTCCGAGTCCGACCCCGAGCGCGACGCCGAGCCAGCCGATGGTCAGCCCCTGGGTGAGGAAGATCGCGAGCACCCGCGCCGGTGATGCGCCGAAGGTGCGCAGGATCGCGATGTCGGTGCGCTTGTCGGTGACGACCATCACCAGCATGGCCACGATGTTGAAGGCGGCCACCGCCACGATCAGCAGCAGGATCAGCGACATCATGGTCTTCTCGATGCGGATCGCGCGGAAGTACGCCGCGTTGTCCTGCGTCCAGTCGATCACCTCGAAACCCTTCGGCAGGCGCGCGCGCAGCGCCGCGGAGATCTCGGGCGCATCGAGCGCATTGCGGTAGCGCACCCGCAGTCCCTGATCGAGCCCGCCGCCGGGCAGCAGCGCGCTCACATCGGCGATGTTGCCGTACACCAGTGTCGCATCGCTGTCGGCGAGGCCCACCGAGAACACGCCCGCGACGGTGAAGCGGTGCAGCTCGGGGGTCGGCAGCCCGCCGGCGCTCACCGCGGGGATGAGCAGCGTCAGCTTGTCCCCGGGCGCAAGGCCCAGCTCCTCGGCGATCACCTCCCCGAGGATGACCCGGTCGGCGCCCGGCTTGAGCTGCCCCAGCGCCCCAGCGGTGCTCACCTTGGCGAGGCGCGTCACCGAGGGCTCCGCCGCCGGGTCGATGCCGCGCAGCAGCACCGGCAGCATCTGCGGGGTGCGCACCGCGAGCGCCTGTGACTGCACGAAGGGAGCGACCCCGCTCACCCCGGGACTCGCGCGCACGCGCTGCTCGATGCGCCGCCAGGTCGCCCCCGAGGGGGGCGCTGCGCTCTCGGCCGAGCGGCTCGCCACCACGCGCGCGTCGGCATCGAGGGCGAGCAGGCGCTGGCGCAGATCGCCCTCGAAGCCATTCATCACCGAGAGAATGACGATGAGCGCCGCCACCCCGACACAAACCCCGGCGAGCGAGGTCCAGGTGATGAACGAGACGAAGAACTTGTGCGAACGGGCCCGGACGTAGCGCCAGCCCACAAAGAGCGACAGCGGGTGATACATCCGTGGATTTAACCATAGTCGGCCCCCCCGCCGCCGCTTGCGGCGCGTCACAGATTTGCGCTCCGGGGTTGCGCGCCCGCTTTGACAGAATGCCCTCGGGTGTATAGTCATCGCCGGAGGTCCGGACATGCGCGCCCGAGTTCTTTTGGCACTGCTGGTCGCTTGCGCGGTTACCGCCACGGCGGGGGCCGAGACCATCGTCGTGAATGGCCGGCTGGAGGTCGCCCCGGCCACCGTACCCCACCCCCATCGCAGTCAGACCATGCGCCAGGTGGAGCGTCATTTCGGCGCGCCCGAGAAGCGCTACCCGACCGTGGGGCGCCCGCCCATCACCCGCTGGGACTACCCCGACTTCAGCGTCTACTTCGAGTTCAACCGGGTCGTGCACGCCGTGGTGCATGCGCCCGCGGCGAGCTAGCGCCAGGTCTCATTCAAGCCGCGGCCGGCGGGGCCGCTAATTCATTGCAGTGCGAGGCGCAAGCCTGTCCCCGCACATCGGGGGTCGGCATTTAGCGACGCGCGTCGCAAAGATTGTGGTAGGCTCATATTTCACAGAAGAATGATCGGGTAACTCTCCCGTGGTCTTGGATAAACCGCTCAGCATCGAGGAGCTGATACGCGCCGGCTCGGTGCGCCGCGAGCTCGCGCAGGCCCACCTGCAGGCCGAGGTGCGCCGGCGCGAGGAAGTGCTGCGG
>JAKCEJ010000133.1 GCA_021838065.1 Pseudomonadota bacterium | reverse complement strand
GTAGGATTTGCGTGGATGGTGCGCTGCAGATCCTCGCTGCTCGCCGAATACTCCATGGCGAGCACCGCCTCGGCGATCAGCTCCCCGGCCATCGGCCCGATGATGTGCACCCCGAGAATCTCATCGTCATCCTGCGCGGCGATGACCTTGGCGAAGCCCTGCGCCTGCTCCATGGCGCGCGCCCGGCCGCTCGCGAGGAACGGGAACACGCCGACCTTGTAGGGCCTGCCGCTCGATTTGACCTGCTCCTCGGTGAGCCCCACCCAGGCGATCTCGGGCACCGTGTAGATCACCGAGGGGACGGTCTTGTAGTTGACCTCGCCGTAGCGCCCGGCGATCAGATCGGCGACCATCACCCCTTCCTCCTTGCCCTTGTGCGCGAGCATCGGGCCGCGCACGCAGTCCCCGACCGCCCACACTCCCTCGGCTGCCGTGCGGCAATGCTCGTCGACCTTGACGAAGCCGCGCTCATCGAGCTCGACGCCCGTGCCCGCGGCGAGCAGCTCGCCCGTGAACGGCCGCCGCCCGGCCGCCACGATCAGCCGATCGACGGTGAGCTTGTGGGTGCCCTTGGCATCCTCGTAGGTCACCTCGACCGCATCGCCGCTCACCCTGGCGGCGCTCACCTTGGCGCCGAGACGAATGTCGAGGCCCTGCTTCTTCAAGTGGCGCGCCGCCTCCTTGGCGAGCTGCTGATCGGCGATGGCGAGAAAATCCGGCAACGCCTCGAGCACCGTCACCTCGCTGCCGAGGCGGCGCCAGACGCTGCCGAGCTCCAGTCCGATCACGCCCGCGCCGATCACGCCGAGGCGCTTCGGCACCGTCTCCAGATCGAGCGCGCCCCACGAATCGATGATGTGCGGGGCCTTGAAGGGCGCGGCTTTCAGCTCCACCGGCACCGAGCCCGAGGCGAGAATGACGTGCTTGGCGGCGAGCTCGCGCTTGCTGCCGTCGGCGCCGGTGAACTCCACGCGCCGTCCGGGCAGGAGCTTGCCGTGGCCCTGAAGCCCGGTGACAGCGCTCGCCTTGAACAGCGCGGTGATGCCCTGGGTGCTGGTCTTGACGATGCCGGCCTTGCGCTTTTGCATCTGCGCGACATCGAATCCCACCTCGCCCACCTTGATGCCGTGCACCGCGAACTCCTCGCGCGCGCGGGCGTACAGCTCGCTCGACTCGAGCAGCGCCTTGGAGGGGATGCAGCCGGCATTGAGGCAGGTGCCACCGAAGGCGTAGCTGCCGTCGCGGTTGCGCCACTCGTCGATGCAGGCGACCGAGAGCTTGTTCTGCCCGGCGCGAATCGCGGCCGGATAGCCGGCCGGTCCGCCGCCGATGACGATGACGTCGAATGAGTCTGCCATGATCAAATCCCCAACAGCATGCGGCCCGGATCCTCCAGGCACTCCTTGACGGTGACCAGGAACTGCACCGCCTCGCGCCCATCAATGATGCGGTGATCATAGGTGATGGCGATGTACATCATCGGCCGGATCGCGATCTGCCCGTCGAGCACCATCGGGCGCTCCTGGATCTTGTGCATGCCGAGAATCGCGCTCTGCGGGGCATTCACGATGGGCGTGGACATCAGCGAGCCGAACACCCCGCCGTTGGTGATGGTGAAGGTGCCGCCGGTGAGATCCTCTATCGCAATCGTGCCGGCGCGCGCCTTCTTGGCGTACTCGCCGATTTCCTTCTCGATCGCCGCGAAGCCCTTCACGTCGGCGTCGCGCACGATGGGAACCACCAGGCCCCGGTCGGTCGAAACGGCGACCCCGATGTCGTAGAACTCGTGGTAGACGATGTCGCTGCCGTCGATCGAGGCGTTCACCACGGGAAACTTCTTCAGCGCCTCGATGCACGCCTTGACGAAGAACGACATGAAGCCGAGCTTCACGCCGTGCTCCTTCTCGAAGCGGTCCTTGTGGCGGGAGCGCAGCTGCTGCACGGCCGTCAGGTCGACCTCGTTGAACGAGGTGAGCAGCGCCTGCGTCGACTGCGCCTCGACCATGCGCTGGGCGATGCGCTGGCGCAGCCGCGTCATCGGCACGCGCTGCTCGGCCCGTGCGCCCGCGGCGGGGGCCGGCGCCGGTGCCGGCGCGGACGGCTGCTTGCCCAGGAAGCCCACCACGTCCGATTTGGTGAGCCGGCCGTCACGGCCGCTCGAGGGGATGGCTCCCGGATCGAGGCGGTTCTCCTCCACCAGGCGGCGCACGGACGGGCTCAGCTTGTCCTTGTCCTTGGCCTCCTTCTCGCCTGCGGTCCCGGCCCGGCTCTCGGGGGCCGGCGCGCGCTTCTCGGCCGCGCCACCCTGGGCTGCGGCCGGCGCCTGCGCGCCCTCCTCGATGACCGCGAGCACCTGGCCGCTGGTCACCACGGTGCCGTCGGCGACTTTCAACTCGCGCAGCACGCCGCTCGAGGGCGAGGGCACTTCCAGCACCACCTTGTCGGTCTCGAGATCGGCCAGATTCTCATCGCGGCGCACGGCATCGCCCGGCCTCTTGTGCCAGGCCACCAGCGTCGCGTCGGCAACGGACTCCGGGAGCTGCGGAACTTTTATTTCTGTCGTCATGAGCTCTTTCTCATCGGGGTCGCGGCCGTCTTGCGCGCGCGCGCCTGCGTCAGCCGCGGCGTCTTACGCGCCGAATTCTCCGTGGTCGTGCCGTGCAGCGCCGCATCGACCAGCGTCTGCTGCTCGCGCTCGTGCTCCTTGCCGATGCCCGTGGCGGGCGCGGCCGCCGGCGCGCGGCCGGCATAGAGCACATCGGCGCCCTTGCCGAGCGGCTCCTGCAGCCGGTGGCGGATCTGATACCAGGCGCCCTGGTTCTGCGGCTCTTCCTGGCACCACACGATGTCGCGCAGGTTCGGGTAGCGCGCGAGCACCGCCTGGTAATCCTCGATCGGGAACGGATAGAGCTGCTCGATGCGCACCAGCGCCACGTCACTGATTCCCGAAGCCCGCCGCGCCTTGAGCAGGTCGAAATACACCTTGCCGCTGCAGAATACCGCGCGGCGCACGGCGGCGGCATCGAGCTCATCGACCTCGTCGATCACGCGGGCGAATCCGTCGCGGGTCAGGTCTGTGAGCGCCGAGACGGACAGCTCGTGGCGCAGCAGGCTCTTCGGCGTCATGACGATGAGCGGCTTGCGGAAGGTCTGCAGCATCTGCCGGCGCAGCATGTGGAACATCTGCGCCGGGGTCGAGGGCACGCACACCTGCATGTTGGATTCGGCGCACAGCTGCAGGAAGCGCTCGAGGCGCGCCGAGGAGTGCTCCGGCCCCTGGCCCTCGTAGCCGTGCGGCAGGAACAGCGCAAGCCCGCAGTAGCGCTCCCACTTCGCCTCGCCCGAGCTGATGAACTGATCGATGATGACCTGCGCCCCGTTGGCGAAATCGCCGAACTGCGCCTCCCAGATCGTCAGGCACGACGGCTCGGTCGTTGAATACCCGTACTCGAAGCCCATCACGGCCTCTTCGGAGAGCACCGAGTCGATGATCTGCACGCGCGGCTGGCGCTCGGCGATGTGCTGCAGGGGAATGTAGACACTCGAGCTGCCCTGATCGTGCAGCACCGCGTGGCGATGGAAGAAGGTGCCGCGGCCGCAGTCCTGACCGCTCAGGCGCACCGAGTAGCCGTCCTCGACGAGCGCGGCGTAGGCGAGGGTCTCGGCGCAGCCCCAGTCGAGGGGCATCTTGCCAGCGAGCATCTCGAGGCGATGCTTCATGATCTGCGCCACGCGCGGGTGCAGCGTCAGGCCCTCGGGCAGGCGCATCAGCCGCTCACCGAGGGATTTCAGCCGCTTCATCTCGACGCCGGTGCCCACCCGCTCGGTCCAGTCCGACTGCGCATAACGCGTCCAGTCCACCGTGAACTGGTTGCCGATCATGCCGAGCGCGGCGCGCGCGAGGGGCTTGCCCTGATCGAGCCCGTCACGGTACTTGTCGATGAGGGCATCCGGGTCCGACGCGCCCACCACTCCTTCGGCGAGCAGCCGCTCGGCGTAGAGCTGGCGGGTGGTCGGGTGCTTGCGGATGACCTGGTACATCTGCGGCTGGGTGGCCGCCGGCTCATCGGCCTCGTTGTGTCCGAGGCGCCGGTAGCACACCAGATCGATGACGACGTCCTTGTGGAAGCGCATGCGGTACTCGAGCGCGAGGCGCGTCACGAACACCGCCGCTTCCGGATCATCGCCGTTGACGTGGAAGATGGGCGCTTCGAGCATCTTGGCGACGTCGCTGCAGTAGAGCGTCGAGCGCGCATCCTCGGGGTCCGAGGTGGTGAAGCCGACCTGGTTGTTGATCACGACGTGCAGCGTGCCGCCGGTGCGGTAGCCGCGCGCCTGCGAGAGCTGCAGCGTCTCCATCACCACGCCCTGACCGGCGAACGCCGCATCTCCGTGGATCAGCACGGGCAGGACCCGATCGCCGTGCTCGTCGTTGCGCCGCTCCTGGCGGGCGCGCACCGAGCCCTCGACCACGGCGTTGACGACCTCCAGATGCGAGGGATTGAACGCGAGCACCGTGTGCACGTTGCCCGTCGGCGTGCGCAGGTCCGCGGAGAAGCCCTTGTGGTACTTCACATCGCCCGAGCCCTTGATGTGACTCAGGTCGTAGGTGCCCTCGAACTCGGTGAACAGCAGCGACGGCGGCTTGCCGAGCAGGTTGACCAGCACGTTGAGCCGGCCGCGGTGCGCCATGCCGATGACGACTTCCTCCACCGCGGCGCGGCCGCAGCTTTGAATCAGGTCATCGAGCATCGGAATCAGCGTCTCGCCGCCCTCGAGCGAGAAGCGCTTCTGGCCGACGTACTTGGTGTGCAGGTAGCGCTCGTGCCCCTCCGCGGAGGTGAGCTGCCAGAGGATGTTGCGCTTCTCATCGGCGCTGAAGCGCTGCTGCAGCCGCCCGGCCTGGAAGCGGTCCTGCAGCCACAGCCGCTCGTTGGAATCCGAGATGTGCGCGAACTCCGCGCCCACCGAGCCGCCGTAGATGATCTCGAGCTCGCGCAGGATCTCGCGCAGCGGTATGCGCTTGGGCACCGCCTCGACGCGGCTGCCGGTGTAGAACTCGGTATCGAGGTCGGCGCTGGAGAGCTTGAAGTACTCGAGCTCGAGCACGTGCGGCCGCGGACGCTGAAGCAGCCCGAGCGGGTCGATATTGGCGACCAGGTGGCCGCGGTTGATCCAGATCTGAATCAAACGCGAGACGTGCGCCTGGCGCACATCGGCGCCGCGGGCGGCCGCACTCGCCAGCGCGCGCGGCCGACGGGCGCGCGCGGCGATCTGCGCCTCGATCGGAGCGCGCGGCCGCTGTTCGCCGCTCGCGCCCGGCAGGCTCTCGAAGTAGCGGCGCCAGCGCTCCTCTACGCTTGCTGGGTCACGCAGGTACTGCTCGTAGAGAGTCTCGAGGAACTCGGCGTTGCCGCCGAAAAGGGGTGTAGGTTCAAGCATGCTGGGAGATGCGACCGCGAAGCGCTAGTGTAACGGAAACGACACAGGCGAGGAATATGAAATCGCGCTTCAGACTGAAGCTGAACGCCGATTCAGGATCGCCCCGCACGTGCGCTCCACCTCCTTCACAGCATGCCGAGCAACGTGAGCTCATAGGCAATTAGTACGATGTATCCGAGCAGCACCGCGTAGAGGATGAGCTTCACCGGCAGCCAGCCGAAGATCTTCAGGCGCGCGAGCATCGTCAGGCACACGATGGCGCCGCCGGTGAGCCCCACCTTCAGCAGTATGAAAGCCGTGCCCGAAGCGCGCACCAGCGGCGCGAGCAGCGGGTTGGCCTCGTAGGCCCCATGGGCGATCAACAGCAGCGTCAGCGCCGCATCGGCGCAGGAGAGCACCACGATCAGCAGCCCTACCGCAAGCCACCACGGATGGTGCCAGTCGACCGCCCCGACACGCTGCTCGCCGCCGCGCCGTGGGCCATGGCGGCGCGGGTGCATGCTGCCGTACAACAGCGCGTGCACGACGTTGATGCGCCGATCCGGCTCGCTGCGCCGCTCGAGCTCGGAATTCGATGGCTGGGCGCGGCGCACGCGGTCGGGTTGGGATTTGGACACAGTGACACTTACGGCAGGGGACGCCGGGATTGTAGGGCGCGCCCGCGCGCGCACCGCCCGCGCCGCCCCGAAGTGTGATGCCGATCGCAGCCGGGCGGGCCGCTTGGCGGCCCGCGGCGCATACCGGGCGCCAGCCTGCCTGTATCGGGTCACTGGGGCGCGCACGGCATGCGGGAGTATAGTGCTGCGCACCGCTTTGCCTGCGCGAGATCCCTCATGAGTCAGACCGCAGTCAGCCCCGTTCGGCAGAGGCCTCGGAAGTCTCTCGTTACCGCCCTCGCCCTCGCCTTCTTCCTCGGCCCGATCGGGCTGCTCTACGCCAGCATCATCGGCGGGGTCGTGATGCTCATCGTCTGCGCCGTCGTGCTGGTGCCGATCCTGCTCGGCGTGTCCATCAACGTCTCGCTCTATTTCCCGGTCTGGGTGGTGTGCGTGCTGTGGGCGGGAATCGCGGCCCACGAGCGCAGCCCCGCGCGGCCCGAGGCACCGCTCGAGGGCGACTGGGTCCGGGAGGCGCCACCCGAGGCGCCAGCGGGCGCCGGCATGAATAATGATGGCGCCCCCGGCCGGAGTTGAACCGACGACCTACCGCTTAGGAGGCGGTCGCTCTATCCACTGAGCTACGGGGGCGCCGCGGGCGGGAAGTTTACCGGCCCGGCGGACTCGGCGCTCAAGGTATTCCCCCCAGGGCGCAGCGCTTTCATCTCAAATTGGCTCAGCTCGCGCACCCGGTGCGCGCAGCGCACCTCGATGCGCCCCCGACCGGCGTTCTTCGCCGCGTAGCACGCTGAGTCGGCCACGCGCAGCAGCGCATCCGCATCCGCCTCCCCGGCCCCGGCATACGCAACGCCCATGCTCGCCCCCACCCGGAAGTAGTGCCCCGCCTCCCAATGCAGCACGAACTCCTGGATCGCCTCGAGCACCCCCGCGGCCACCTTCTCGGCCCGCTCGCGCGGACAGCCCGGCAGCAGCAGGGCGAACTCGTCCCCCCCGACGCGGGCGGCGGTATCGCTCGCGCGCACGTGCTCCTTAAGGAGCTCACTCACCCGCCGCAGCGCCTCATCGCCGGCGGCGTGGCCACCGCGATCATTGACTTCCTTGAAGTGGTCGAGGTCGATGAACACCAGCGCGCACGGCTCGTGCGCTCTGGCCGCTTCGCGCAGCCTGACTTTGAATTCGCGGTGATTGACCAGATCGACCAGCGCATCGTGGGTGGCCTGATACTGCAGCGCGCGGGTCAGCTTCGCGTTCTCGGCGGTGATGGCGAGCACGTTGCCGATGGTGCGGTCCGTCTTGTAGGCCGAATAGGCCACGACGGCGGCGTAGACGATGTTCACGAACGCCAGCGCGTAGTGCAGCGGCGCATGGTCGGTGAGCAGCCGCCACTCGATCAGCGCGGCGAACGGAACCATGAAAATCATGTAGCAGCGCCACATTGCCCCGTAGGAGGTCATGGCGCCGGCGATGACGCCGGTGTACACGAGCAGCGTGATCATCTGGTGTGCCACATCGCCGAGCGGCAGGAACAACGCCGCCCCGACGCCCCACACCAGGCCCGAGAGAAGTGTCCCGGCCTCCAGGCGCCGAACCCACTCGCGCGCC
>JAKCEJ010000132.1 GCA_021838065.1 Pseudomonadota bacterium | reverse complement strand
ACAGCTGACCCGGACGATAACGCAGAAACCGGCGCACGAGCCCGTTCTTCACGGCGCCCTGGCGGATGTGGGTCGTGCCGAAGCGGTAGCGCACCCCGGTGGCGAGCGTGAGGGCGACGCTGGCGCTGTGCCGGCGCGGGTTGACCAGAACCTCGTGGCGCGTCAGGCGCGCCTCGACGTAGCCGTAGGTCGCCGCGGTCTGCAGCAGCTCGCTCTTGAGCCGCTCGTAGGCCGCTTCGTTCAGGCGCTCGCCCGGATGAAAGGGCAGGCCGCCGGTGATGTGCGTGAACAGCGGGTCATCGGCACCCGGCCCGGTGACGCGCACGTCGACCGTGCGCAGAATGACCGGCGGGCCCGGGTCGATCTCGAGCACCACGTGCCAGTCGTTCGCACCGGTCTGCCGCACCGTCGGATGAACGGTGGGCTGGAAGTAACCGTACGGCTCGAGCGCGGCGCTCACCTCGCTCTGCACGCGGTTCTCGAGCCGTTCGATGATTTGGGCGTCCAGGTGCCGGCTGTTCTTGTAGCGCTCGAAGCTGAGGTAGGCGAGCACGTTGGCGCGCAGCTCGCGGTCCACACCGCGGACCGTCACCCCGATGTCGGCATGCGCGGCGGCGGCGGCGAGCAGCAACGCCAGCGCCACCGGGACTCGCGTCCATCGAGCCCCGCGAAAACGATAGCGACTCGCCATTTGGCGCTCAGACTCCGACCAGCCGGCCATAAACGATACATTGTAGTCTGTCCTGACCGTGCTTCACGGTGCCGGTTCCCCCGCCGGGCTCAGCACCATTCCTCCGCTCCCAGCCGGTAGTCGCGCTCCCCGGCGGGGCGGCCGAGGCGATCGAAACGCCGCTCGCACATACGCAGCGCGCCGCCGGACTCCATGAGCAGAACCGTGGAGCAGCGCGTGCCGAACTCGGGGTGCTCGACGAAGGGCGCCGAGAGCGCCCGCTCCCAGGATGCCGCAGACTCGCCCGCTGCCGCCCCGTCTTGCGCCTCGGCCGGGCGGCGGTCATCGAGCATCCCGAGCAGGGCCTCGGGCCCCTGCGCTGCGCCCGCCTCGGCGAGCCAGCGCTCAAACACGCCCCGCACCCGGGCCAATTTCGGCCAAGGAGTGTCGAGACGGTGGTTGGAGAGGCCGTACACACCGGGGTCGAGCCGCTGCGCGAACGGCTCCGTGCGGTTCGAGCCGTACCACAACGACTCGGCGTCGGTGAGCAGCAGATTGAACCCGCCGTAGCGGCCGGCGAGCGGCGCGAGCGCCCCGAGATACTCGCCGGCGCCGTCCGCTGCCGCAAGGTAGCCGGGGATCAGCCCGCCGCGCGATGCAGCGCCCGGGGGAGCGCTCTGGCGCTCCCGATAATTCGTGACGACGCCGAAGCGGCGGCGGCGGTCGATGCCGAGCCACGTGCCGCCGGCGCGCAGGTCACGGCCCGCGAGCACCCCCTCGGGCTGCCACGGCCCGAGCGGCTCGGCCGGGCGGTCGTGATATTCGTCGCGGTTCGCCGCGACGATCAGGCGGTAGCGCGGATGGGCGCGCCAGGCCAGCACCAGCAGGCACACTATGGATGCGCTCCGAGCCAGGCATCGATCAACCGCCGGGAAATCGAATGCGGTGGCGGCAGCTGAATCTCCCCGCCGCGCAGCGCCTCGCGGGAGAACCAGCGCGCGTCCTCGAGTTCCCCGCCGACGCGCACCGGACCCGGCGCGCCGAGTGCCTGGAAGCCCACCATGAGCGATGCCGGGAAGGGCCACGGCTGCGAGGAGTCGTAGCGGGCCGAGAGCACCTGCACGCCGCTCTCCTCCATGACCTCGCGCCGCACCGCGTCCTCGAGGCTCTCCCCCGGCTCGACGAAGCCGGCGATGGTCGAATAGCGCCCCGGCGGCCATGTGGACTGTCGTCCGAGCAGCGCGCGCTCCCCGTCGGTCACCAGCACGATGATCGCCGGGTCGAGGCGGGGGAAATACTCCGCGGCGCACTGCGGATCGGCGCACACCAGGCTGTGGCCGGCGCGCGCGGGGACGGTCGGCCCGCCGCAGACGCCGCAGAAGCGCTGCCGCGCACGCCAGATCGACAGCGCCCGTGCGTAGGCGAGCAGCCCCGCCTCCTCGGCGTCGAGCTCGGGCGAGAGGGGCCGCAGCTCCTGGAAGGCCGTGTCCGCGGGCAGATCCACGTCCTGCCACTCGGGGGCCAGCGTGAGCAGCACGCAGCGCCGCTGCCGGAACCAGCCGAGCAGCATGAAGCGGTCGGGCTCGGCGGCCGCCACTGCCGGATGCCGGCCGGAAACAAATGCAATGCGCGGCTCCGGGGCCCCGTGCAGCAGCAGGCCGGTGCCGCGGGCCAGCAGAAACTGCGTGTGCGGGTCGGCGAGCGCGCGCTCCAACCAGTCCGCCTGCTCGCGCAGCTCGGTGCGGCGGTCGACGCACGCGCCGGAGAAGAAGTTCGGCCGAGGGGAATTCATGGCAGGCTTGCGGCGGCGCCTAGGCGTCGTGCGGCTTCCGTCCTCCTTTTGGGGGTGCACAATGATCGCACCAGCGGGCGCGGACCGGAAAGCGCTCGACCACCATGTAGGCATGGCACTTCACGCAGCGGCGCACCGTCAGCTGCTCGCCGCTGCGCAGGCATTGCACCAGGAACAGCGCGTGCTCGAAGGAGATCGCCGGCTGCGGCACCGCCGCTGTGTAGTAATCGTAGACGTCGCACAGCATCGCGCCCATGCGCCGGCGTGCCGCCGGGCACTGCCGCCGGGCGGCAGGCTGCTCGTGCACCAGTCCGCAGGCGCAGTACACGCCCGCCAGGAGCGACGCCTCGGTGCGCACGCGCGCGGAGCGTGTGAAGTAGCCCGCCTGCTGCGGAGATTTGCCGCGATGCCGCGGCAGGTGGTGCGAGCCGCCGCAATAGCGCTGCCAGAGCTTGCGGATGCGGTGGTCGGTGAGCCCCGTGAACATGCGGACCGTGCGCGTGCGCGCCTCGTGGCGCACGAACCGCAGCGCCAGCTGGAAATTCTCCAGCTCCCCCTCGTACCGATCTTCGAGGATACGCATGACCCTTCCTTTTCAGGCAGTAGTGTGCGTCCCCCAGAGAGCATTGTCCGGCATTCCGGGCAAAGCACAAGCGGGCGAATCTGCAAAAATTGACGCAAATGCGGGGTGGCCGGCGGGCGCGGCCGCGCTACCATCGGCGGCGGGGGACGGAGTCGCACGGAGGGAGGACGCGTGATGTCTGATCACGATTGGGAGGCTCACACCGAACTCGGGCCGCGCAGCGCCGCTGCGCCGCGCGAGGTCATCGAGACGCTGCCCGAACTGAACGACTACTGCCTGCGGGTGCTGGCGGATCAGGCGCGCGCGGGCTGCACCCACGCCGCCGCGGCGAAGATCGGACAGAGGTGGCTGGCGCTCGATGCGCCGGCGCGCCGGCGCGCCGCCAATCACCCGTTTCTGCTGTTCGACGCGGGGCTGTCCGATCCGCGCCGCTGGCGCAACCTTGACCGCCCCGAGGTGCAGGACGCGCCGCCCGGCAGCTATCAAGCCCTGTTCACGGTATCGCAGGCCATCGACGCCACGGAGCTGGTGTTCGTCTTCGCCTGGTCGCTGGCCCGACGCCATGCCGTGCAGGCGCGCCTGGCGCTCGGCATGCACCCGCTGTGCCTCGAGTGGATCACCGCGCACAGCGTGCTGGCCGCCCATCAGCTCGGACGCCGCCAGTGGACGTGGCTGCGGCCCCGCTGGCTGAACAGCCCAGAGTTCTGGGACGAGCTGCTGCGGGGAGCCGCCGAGGGCGGTGCGGCGCACCTGCGCGCCCGCGTGCAGGGCATCCGGCTGCTCGCGGCCGAGACGGCTGCCGCGATGCGCCAGGGCGGCTGGGATGCGGCCGACTAGTCAGATGGCGATCTGGTGCATGCCGCTCGAGTCACGGGCGCCGCGGAACATGCCCTCGGTGCTGAAATCCAGGCTGATCCGCCCGTCGGCGTCGACGGCGATGATCCCGCCTGCGCCGCCGAGCGCGCGCAGCCGCTCGTGCAGCGTCTCGCGCACCGCTTCCGCGAGGCTCACGCCCCGGTACTCCACCGAAGCGCAGACGTGGTGGGCGGCGACCAGGCGCATGAAGTACTCGCCATGCCCCGTGGCCGACACGGCGCACACGCCATTGCGGGCGTAGGTGCCCGCGCCGATGATCGGTGAATCCCCCACTCGCCCCGGCCGTTTGTTGGCCATGCCGCCGGTGGAGGTGGCCGCCGCGAGATTGCCCGCCGCATCGCGTGCCACGGCGCCGACCGTGCCCTGCGAGGAGGGCATCAGCTCCGAGACGCTGCGCCCGCCGCGCAGCAGGTCCAACTCGGCCTGACGCTCGGCAGTTCGGAAGTAGGCGTTCGGCACGAGCTCGAAGCCTTCCTCGAGGGCAAATTCCTCGGCGCCCGCGCCGACCAGCAAAACGTGACGGGATTTTTCCATCACGCGCCGCGCCAGCTCGATCGGGTGCCTCACGTGCCGGACCGCGGCAACCGCGCCGGCGCGCAGCGTGCTGCCGTCCATCACCGCGGCATCGAGTTCCGCGCCCCCTTCGCTGGTGAGCGCCGCGCCGCGGCCGGAATTGAAGAGCGGGTCGTCCTCGAGCACGCGCACCGCGGCGATGACCGCCTCTAGGCTCGAGCCGCCGTGCTCGAGCACCGCGTAGCCCTCATCGAGCGCCGCCGCGAGACCCTCGCGGTATTGCTGCTGCCGGGCAGCCGAGAGTCCCCGGGCCGGCAATCCGCCGGCGCCGCCATGAATCGCAATGGCATACATGTGGAACGAGTACCTCGCGCGCGATGTGTCCGCAGTCGCTATGATCGGAGCGGATTTTACGGGTGAAGGGCCTCATGCCGCACAGGATTCGAAGCATTCTCATCGCCAATCGGGGCGAGATCGCCATCCGCGTGATGCGGGCCGCGAACGAGCTCGGCCTGCGCACCGTCGCCATCTATTCCCGCGAGGACCGCTTTTCCCTGCACCGCACGAAGGCCGACGAGGCCTACCTGGTTGGACAGGGCAAGGGCCCGATCGAGGCGTACCTCGACATCGAGGACATTCTGCGCGTCGCGCGCGAGGCGCGCGTCGATGCCGTGCACCCGGGCTATGGCTTTCTCTCCGAGAATCCCGAGTTCGCCGCGGGCTGCGAGCGCGCCGGCATCGTGTTCATCGGGCCGGAGCCGCAAACGATGCAGCTCCTCGGCAACAAGGTCTCGGCGCGCGATCTCGCCGCGCGCGCCGGCGTGGCCGTCATGCCCGCGACCGCGCCCCTGCCGCCGCAGTTCGCCGAATGCGCGCGGCTTGCCCGGCAGATCGGCTATCCGGTCATGCTCAAGGCGAGCTGGGGAGGCGGCGGGCGCGGGATGCGCGTGGTCGAAAGCGACGAGCAGCTGCAGGAGCTGCTGCCCGGGGCGCGCCGCGAGGCGAAGACCGCGTTCGGCAATGACGAGGTCTACCTCGAGAAGCTGGTGCGCCGCGCCCGGCACGTGGAGGTGCAGATCCTCGGCGATGCCCACGGGGGGCTGGTACACCTGTTCGAGCGCGATTGCACGGTGCAGCGGCGCAATCAGAAGGTGGTCGAGCGCGCCCCGGCGGTGTTTCTCACAGCGGCGCAGCGCGCCGAGATCTGCGCGGCGGCGCTCACCATCGGCCGCGCCGCCCGCTACCGCAACGCCGGCACGGTGGAGTTCCTCCAGGACGCCGACAGCGGCCGCTTCTACTTCATCGAGGTCAATCCGCGCATTCAGGTCGAGCACACGGTCACCGAGTGCGCCACCGGCATCGACCTGGTCAAGGCGCAGATCCGCATCGCCGAGGGCGCGCGGCTCGGCACTCCCGAGAGCGGCGTGCCGGCGCAGGAGGACATCCGCATCCAGGCTCACGCCCTGCAGTGCCGGGTGACCACCGAGGATCCGGAGAACAACTTCATCCCCGACTACGGCAAGATCAGCGCCTACCGCAGCCCGGCCGGATTCGGCATTCGGCTCGATGCCGGCACCGCCTACACCGGCGCCATCATCACCCGCTCGTACGACTCGCTGTTGGTGAAGGTGACGGCCTGGGCGTCGACCCCTGAGGAGGCCATCGCGCGCATGCACCGCGCGCTGTGGGAGTTCCGCATCCGCGGCGTGGTCACCAATCTGCGCTTCCTCGACCAGGTGATCAGCCACCCGCGTTTCGCCGACGGCGCCTACACCACCCGGTTCATCGACGAGACGCCGGAGCTGTTCCGCTGGCCGCGCAAGCGCGACCGCGCCACCCGGATTCTCACCTACATCGCCGAGACCATCGTCAACGGCAACCCCGAGACACGCGCGCGGCCGCGCCCCGAGCGGATCGAGACCCCGAAGCTGCCGCCCGTGCCGCTCGTCGATCCGCCCCCCGGCGCCAAGCAGCGGCTCGAGGAGCTCGGCCCGGAGCGCTTCGCCCGCTGGATGCTCGCCGAGCAGCGCGTGCTGCTGACCGACACCACCATGCGCGATGCGCACCAGTCGCTGCTCGCCACGCGCATGCGCACGATCGACATGGCGGCCATTGCGCCGTACTACGCGAGCCTCACGCCGGAGCTGTTCTCGGTGGAATGCTGGGGCGGCGCGACGTTCGACGTGGCGATGCGCTTCCTGCACGAGGACCCCTGGCAGCGGCTCACGGTGCTGCGCGAACGCATGCCCAATCTGCTGCTGCAGATGCTGCTGCGCTCGGCCAACGCCGTCGGCTACGCCAACTATCCGGACAACGTGGTGCGCTTCTTCGTCAAGCGGGCCGCCGAGGGCGGCATCGACGTGTTCCGCGTCTTCGATTCGCTCAACTGGGTCGAGAACATGCGCGTCGCCATCGACGCGGTGCTCGAGACGGGCCGGCTGTGCGAGGCGGCGATCTGCTACACCGGCAATCTCAGCGACCCGCACGAGAAGAAATACACGCTCGATTACTACTTGCGGCTCGCGCAGGAGCTGAAGGCCGCCGGCGCGCACGTGCTCGGCATCAAGGACATGGCGGGGCTGTGCCGGCCGCGCGCGGCGTTCGCGCTGGTCAAGGCTCTGAAGGAGGAGGTCGGGCTGCCGGTGCACTTCCACACTCACGACACCAGCGGCATCGCCGCCGCGAGCGTGCTGGCGGCGGTCGAGGCCGGCGCCGATGCCGTCGACGGCGCCATCGATGCGATGAGCGGGCTCACCTCGCAGCCGAATCTCGGCTCGATCGTCGAGGCGCTGCGCCACGGCCCGCGCGACGCTGGCGTCGACCCGGCGAAGCTGCGCATGCTCTCGTCCTACTGGGAGCAGGCGCGCCGGCTCTATGCCGCCTTCGAGAGCGACATCCGCGCAGGCGCCTCCGAGGTGTACGTGCACGGCATGCCGGGCGGGCAATATACCAACCTGCGCGAGCAGGCCCGCGCGCTCGGCATCGACAGCGCGCACTGGCCGCAGGTCGCGCAGGCCTACGCCGACGTCAATCAGCTGTTCGGCGACATCGTGAAGGTGACGCCGAGCTCCAAGGTGGTCGGGGACATGGCACTGCTGATGGTCACCAGCGGGCTGACGCCGCAGCAGGTGCTCGATCCGCAAGTGGATGTGCCGTTCCCGGATTCGGTGGTGCAGTTCTTCCACGGGGATCTCGGTCAGCCCTACGGCGGCTTTCCGCCGGCACTGCAGCG
>JAKCEJ010000131.1 GCA_021838065.1 Pseudomonadota bacterium | reverse complement strand
GCCGCTGTTGCCGCAGCTTGCCCGGCATGGCCTGGGAATGGAGCGGGTGATGGGAATCGAACCCACGTTAGCAGCTTGGGAAGCTGCAGTTCTACCATTGAACTACACCCGCGCAGGGGATTTCTATATTACGGAACTGCGGGGGCCTCTGGCAATCCACCCATGCACCGTCGTGCGCGGCGGGCTGCGCGTAGGCAGGCACAGTGCGCGCTTGGCCTGATTCCGCGCATGCGCTGGGTTGGCTGCGTGGCAGAGTGCACTTGCTGAGCGCCCGCCCGTTGCGGAAGATGCAGCCTCAGGTCATGAGAGTGCGCCTATGCAAGTAAATTCCCTGCACGGACGGCCGTGTCCGTGAGCGTCGTTTCCGAGCGAATCCTAGAGCGCGTGGTGTGCGTCTATTGCGCTTCCAGCCGCAGCGCCGCCCCGGAATACCGGCGCGCGGCGTTCCGGCTCGGCGAGGTGCTGGCTGAGCACGGCATAGCTATCGTGTACGGCGGCGGAGCGGTGGGATCTATGGGGGCTTTGGCCGACGGCGCGCTCGCCCGCGGGGGCCGTGTGGTCGGCATTCTCCCGCGCTTCATGGCCGATCTGGAATGGGGACACCGTGGGCTGACCGAGCTTAAGCTCGTCGAAGACATGCGGACCCGCAAACATCTGATGCTTACGGGCGCGCAGGCCGCGATAGCGCTGCCGGGGGGCACCGGGACATTTGAGGAGCTGCTCGAGGCGCTGACCCTGAAGCGGCTCGGGCTGTTTCTTGGTCCCATCGTGCTGGTCAATACGCGGGGTTATTTCGAGCCGCTGCGCGCGATGCTGGCCGCAGCAGTCCGCGAGCGCTTCATGGACGAGCGGCATCTGGCGATGTGGCAGATGGTTGCGCAACCCGAAGAGGTTCCCGAGGCGCTCGCGAACGCGCCGCAATGGTCGGCCGAAGCGCGGGGTTTCGCCGCCGTATAGGCCGATTACGCCGTCTCGGCGAGGACTTTGCCGAAGCGCCGATTACGGCCGGCAAAATCCTCGAGCGCCGCGTGCAGCCCCGCTTCGCCGAAATCCGGCCACAACGCCTCGGTGAAATAGAGCTCCGCATAGGCGCAGTCCCAGAGCAGAAAGTCCGACAGGCGCTGTTCGCCGCCGGTGCGGATCAGCAGGTCGACCGGGCCGGCACCCGCGACGGAATGGTCGATTTCGGCTAGCAGCGTCTCGAAGTTCTGCGCCGACAGTCCGTTAAAGGAAGCGCGCCGTGCCGCTTCCAGAATGCTGTGTTTCGAAGAATAGTCGATGGCGATACGCAGCCGCATGCGTGTGCAGTGCGCCGTCAGAAGCTCGCTGTGCTCGATCGCTCGCACCAGCCCCGCCGGCAGCCGGTCGCGGCGGCCGATGACGTTGATGCGCACAGAGTTGCGCAGGCAGCGGCGAGTCTCGCTTGCCAGGTAGCACTGCAGCAGGCGTAGGAGCGAGTCGACCTCGGGGCTCGGCCGGCCCCAGTTGTCCGATGAGAACGCGTACAGCGTCAGGGTGCGGATGCCCGCCCGCGCGCTCGCCTCAACGACGCGCCTGACCATCTTCGCCCCTTGCACGTGCCCGGCGCTGCGCGGCAGGCCGCGCCGCTCGGCCCAGCGGCCGTTGCCGTCCATGATGATGGCGACGTGAAAATTCCCCGCAGCGCTCATGAGCGTCTCGTGGCTTTGATGACCGCCTCGATGTGATCGAGGTAACGGTACAGCGCCTGGCGGCCCGCCGGCGTGAGGCGGTACTCGGATTTTGGACGCCGGCCCGCGAACGATTTGGCACATTCGATGTAGCCGGCTTCCTCGAGCTTGCGGGCATGGGCGCTCAGGTTGCCGTCACTGACATCGAACAGCGCTTTGAGCTCGTTGAAGGTGAGGGGCTCGTTCACCGCCAGGGCGCTCATGATTCCGAGCCGGACGCGCTCGTAGACGAGCCGGTCGAACTTCGAGTCGGCCGAGCCGCTCGTCCGTGGCACGGCCTTTTCGGGTGCAGGAACGCGCATCGGCGCCTCGTGGCGGCGGGTATTGGATTTCATGCCGCGGCCCCCGCCTTGACGTCGAGCCGTCCGATCAGCAGCCCGAACACCAGGTGCAGCACCCCGAAGCCGCTGCCGAGAACGAGGTTGTGCCAGCCCGGCGGCAGCGTGTACGCCACCGCGCCTAGCAGTGCGAACAGTGCGCCCATCGTGCCGATCAGACGCATCATCACTGGCGCAGTGAGCAGCGTCGCCGACAGCACCGCGCTGCCGTACAGCAGCAGCCAGGTGCCTGGAATCAACCGAGCCTCGCCCGCGTGATACAGCACGGCGGTGAGCACCACGCCCGACAGCAGGGCGGGACCAAGACACAGCACGAAGCGCCGCGCGGGTCCCCGGTACAGCGGTAGCCCCGCCCCAGACCGGTGCCGAGCGATGAGCACGACCCCAAGGCCCGCGCCGAGCACGCTGGCGACCAGCCAGATCACTAGCCAATGGGACGCGAACGTCGGCACGGAGGCCAGCCCGGCGGCGGCCAATCCCACCACCCCCATGGCGATGCCGGCGGTGCCCGGCACCGCGAACGCGCCGGCGGCCTCGATCGAGGCGCGAATGTAATTCAGCGTTCCGAGCGCGTGGCTTTCCATCGCCACCGGGGTATTCGATCGCATCGGAGTGTTCCGGTCGCAAACGGGTGGAGACTGAACTCTAAGGGGTGCCCTTCCGTTTCGTCAAGTACTCTGCGTTACAGAGTTCACAATTCACCCGCCGTCGGATGACAAGACGCGCAATCGAATGCGCTTGAACGTAAGATAAGCGGTAACGCCATGGATTCGACGACCTCCGCCACCGGCCGCGACCCACGGCCCGCTGATCCGACCTCGAACAATGCCCTCGCGGCGCAGGCCGGCGGGGGCGGTTCGCCCGCAACCCCGCCGCGGGAGTCGCGCCCGCACAGCCGTACCCTGCTCGCCATCGCCGCCATTGTGATGGTCGTGGCGATCGTGATCCTGGGCATCGTCGCCTGGTGGTACGAAAGCCACATTGTCAGCACAGACGATGCGTTCATTGCGACGCGGATCATGGCGGTTTCGCCGCGCGTGGCCGGTCAGGTGATCGCGGTGCCCGTGACCGACAATCAGGCGGTCACTGCAGGCGAGGTTCTGGTCAGAATCGATCCGACCCCTTATCGCGTCGCGCTGCAACAGACGCTGGCGGCTGAGCGTCTGGCGAGGACGGGCCTTGCTGAGGCGCGCGCCAACATCGCAGTCGCTCGCGCGGCGCTGCAACAGGCGCTCGCTGCGTACGCCAGCACCCGGGCGCAGGCGGCCAATGCTGTAGCTGACCTGCACCGCTACCGTTTCTTGCGTCAGCGCAATCCCAAGGCCGTGGCGCGGACCCAGATGGATCAGATCGCCACAGCCGCGCGCAGCGCCGCCGCCGAGTCACGTGCGGCGCGCCAGCGCGTGGTCGGCGCCAGCGCTCAGATCGCTGCCGCCCGGGCAGCGCGGGCGGGGGCGGCCGCGCGCGTGGCGAGCGCGCGCGCCGAGGTGAAGGCAGCACGGCTGAATCTCGATTACACCACCGTCACGGCCACCCGGGCCGGACACGTGACCCAGAAATCCGTGGCGGTCGGCAACTACGTCACGCCCGGACAGGAACTCATGGCGATCGTGCCGCAGAGACTGTGGGTGACCGCCAATTTCAAGGAAACCGATCTCTATCTGATTCATCCGGGCCAGCGAGTGAGCATCAGCATCGACGCCTGCCCGAATATCAAGGCGCGCGGGCACATAACCTCGATCCAGCGCGGCTCGGGCGAAGCGTTCGATCTCTTGCCGCCGCAGAACGCCACCGGCAACTACGTGAAGATCGTGCAGAGAGTGCCAGTGCGGATCGACTTCGACGCGCTACCGCGTTCCTGCGTGCTCGGTCCGGGCATGTCGGTCGAGCCGGAAATCAGGTTGAACTGACATGGCTTCGCCCGCTCGCGAGGGCACGGCGACCCACGCCTGGACACCGGCCCGTTCCGCCGCAGGGCGGCACAGCCCGTGGTTGATTGCGATGATCATCTCCATCTCGGCGTTCATGGAGGTTCTCGACACCGCAATCGCCAACGTATCGTTGCGCCACATCGCGGGCTCCCTGGCTGTCAGCTACGATCAGGCGACCTGGGTACTAACGACCTACTTGGTCGCCAACGCCGTGATCATACCCATGAGCAGTTGGCTGAGTGACGTGTTCGGGCGCAAGCGCTATTACATGTTCAGCGTGGCGCTGTTCACGATCTCCTCGTTCAGCTGTGGAATCGCGTCGTCGCTCTCCATGTTGATTGTCTCGCGCGTGGTGCAGGGATTGGGCGGCGGCGGTCTGCAGCCGAACACGCAAGCGATGCTCGTCGATTCGTTTCCGCCCGCCTCCCGAGGCAAGGCGATGGCGGTCTATGGCTTCACCGTGATCCTGGCGCCGATGCTGGGTCCGCTGCTAGGGGGCGTGATCACCGATCGGTTCTCCTGGCACTGGATTTTTCTCATCAATGTGCCGATCGGTCTGCTCTCCCTGAGTCTGGTCAGCGCCTTCGTCGATGAACCGCCGCTGCTCGTCAAGGAGCGGCGCGAGCGCTGGCGCCGCGGGATACATTTCGACTTCCCGGGCGCCATGCTGATCGCCCTCGGGTTGGGTTTCCTCGAGATCATGACCGATCGCGGCGTCCAGGACGATTGGTTCGGCAGTCCGCTGATCCGCATTGCGGCCCTGATTGCGACCGCCTGCATCGCAGGCTTCGTGATCTGGGAGTTGTGGACTCCGCGGCCGCTGCTGGATATGCACCTGTTCAAACATCGTAATTTTGCGGCCGGATCGATCATTGTCATGGTGATCGGGGTGATTCTGTTCGGTACGACTCAGTTTGTGCCGCAACTGGTTCAGCAGGTGTACGGTTACACGGCAACAAATGCCGGCTTGGTGCTTACGTTCGGCGGAATGATTACCGTCATCACCATGCCGCTCGCCGGCGTCCTCACCGGCCGCGTGCAACCGCGCATTCTGATGGGGATTGCGCTGCTGGTCATCGCCATTTCCCTCTGGATGATGTCGCATTTCACAGTCGACGAAACCTTTGCTCACATCGCGATCGCCCGTGCCTGGCAGTCCGGCGCAATTCCATTTCTCTTCGTGCCGCTGATGAGCGCCGCCTACATCGGTGTTCCGGCGCAGCGCACGGGCAATGCGACGGCAATCATCAACGTTGCGCGCAATCTCGGTGGCAGCGTCGGAATCGGCATGGTGCAGGCGCTGTTTGCACGTCGAGAACAGTTCCATCAGGCGCGTATGGTAAGCGCTCTGCAGCCGCTCAACCCGCTTTATGCGCATGCGCTCCGCACGCTCGCGCATGCATTCGCCACCCGCGGCGCAGCGGCCGGCGCAGCACTGCACATGGCCACCGCTGAGATCTACGCACTGATGCAGCGCCAAGCGCTGATGATGTCCTTCGCGGACGTGTTCCGCGCTTTGATGCTCTTCGTGCTGGTCATCTCGCCTCTGCTGCTGCTGTTGAAGGGCGGGCCGACTGAACATCGCGGCGGTCCTGCGGCAGCCGGGGAAGCGATCGGGTGATGCCCCTGACCCGAGACGCTGCGCTGCAGCGCGATGCCGCCGATCCCCTGCGATCGCTGCGCACCCGGTTCGCCACACCGCGGGCGGAGAACGGCGAGCCGTTCATCTACCTGTGCGGCCACTCTCTGGGGGTGATGCCCTTGGCGGCGCGCGCCGAAATCGCCGCGGCCCTCGATGACTGGGAGCGCATGGCCGTGCTCGGCCACGAGCGCGCGCGCCAGCCCTGGATCACTTATCACGATGCGATCGCCGGACCGACCGCCGAGCTGCTCGGCTGCCATGCCGATGAAATTGCGGTCATGAACTCTCTCAGCGTCAATCTGCAGCTGATGCTCGCGAGCTTCTATCGCCCCGCCGGACGGCGACGCTGCATCGTGATAGAGGCCGGCGCGTTTCCCTCCGACCGCTACGCGGCTGCGACTCACTTGCAGTGGCATGGCCTGGAGCCGCGCGAGGCGCTCATCGAGCTTGGGCCGCGCCCCGGGGAGGACTGCGTGCGCGAGGTGGACATCGAAGCGCTGCTCGCGCGCCGTGGCGAGGAAATCGCGCTGCTGCTCTGGCCGGGCGTGCAGTATCTGACCGGGCAGGCGTTCGATCTGGCCCGCATCGCGCGCGCGGCGCACGGCGCCGGCGCGCTGGTCGGATTCGACCTCGCGCACTCCGTGGGCAACATGCCTTTCCCGCTGCGCTCGCTCGCCGCCGACTTCGCCGTCTGGTGCAGCTACAAGTACCTCAATGCCGGTCCCGGCGCCACCGGCGGGTGTTTCGTGCACCGCCGGCATTTCTCGAGCTCCCAGCCGCGGCTCGCGGGTTGGTGGGGGCACGAGCTCGTCACCCGGTTCGAGATGCCGCCGGCGTTTCGCGCCGCGCACGGTGCGGCCGGCTTTCAGGTGAGCAACCAGTCGGTGCTCGCCGCCGCGCCGCTGGTTGCCTCGCTGCGCCTGTTCCGCGAAGCCGGCGTGCAGCGGCTGCGCGAAAAGTCGCTTGCACTCACCGCGTTCTTTGCACAGCTCATCGGGGAGCGAGTGCCGGAGGCGCGCCTCATCACGCCTCGCGAGCCCGACGCGCGCGGCGCTCAGCTGTCGCTGCGCATCGGCACGGACGTCGAGCGGGCGCGCCGGATCTTCCACTGGCTCGGTGCGCACGGGGCCGTGTGCGACTGGCGCGAGCCCGACATCATTCGCGCCGCTCCCGCTCCGCTTTACAACGGCTACACGGATGTATTCGACTTCGTTGATACCCTACGGCGTTGCGCGCCTCGAGGAGGCGCTGCGCTCGGCATGAGTGCGGCACGCGGCCGCACCGTCGGGGTGATCGGCGCGGGACTGACCGGGCCGCTGCTTGCGCTGTTGCTGGCGCGGCGGGGCTTTGCGGTGACGCTGCTCGAGCGCCGCGCCGATCCGCGCGCCGCGCCGGCCGAAGGCGGCCGGTCGATCAACCTCGCGCTCTCGCCCCGGGGCATCGGGCCTCTCGAGCGCGTTGGTCTGATGCAGCAGATCGCTCCGCTGTTGTTGCCGATGCGCGGGCGCATGGTGCACGAGCTGTCCGGCCAGCCCGTTTTGCAGCGCTATGGAAAGCGGCCCGAGGAAGTCATCTATGCCGTCGGTCGCGCCGCGCTCAATCGCATGCTGGTGAGCGCTGCCGAGCGCGCCGGCGCGACGCTGCGCTTCGGGCAGCGTTGCACGGGGCTGGACCCGGGCTCACACCGCGCTCGGTGCATGGATGAGCGCTCGGGCCGGCAGTTCGAACTCGACTGCGAGACCGTCATCGCCACCGACGGCGCCGGCTCGCCGGTGCGCGCCAGCCTCGTGCAGGCCGGAGTCTGCGAGGCGCGCATCGAGCCGCTCGGGCACGATTACAAGGAAATGACGCTGCCGGCGGAGCGCACCGGCGCCCACGCGCTCGATCCCGGCGCGCTGCACATCTGGCCGCGCGGTGGATTCATGTTGATTGCGCTGCCGAATCCCGACGGAACGTTCACCCTGACGCTGTTCCTGGGGCGCTCGGGCGAGCCGAGCTTTGCCTCGCTCGCCGACGATACGGCCCGGCGCCGGTTCTTTGCCGAGCAGTTTCCGGATCTCGCCGTCCATCACGAGGCGCTGCTCGCGGACTTTCGCCACAATCCGCAGGGC
>JAKCEJ010000130.1 GCA_021838065.1 Pseudomonadota bacterium | reverse complement strand
CGTGACCGAAAAGTATGGAGCGGGTGTCATGCCGGAAACGAACAACGTCTGGGTACTGGTGTTGGCGGCGGGGGA
Organism: Pseudomonadota bacterium; assembly: GCA_021838065.1. Classification (GTDB taxonomy): domain Bacteria; phylum Pseudomonadota; class Gammaproteobacteria; order Steroidobacterales; family Steroidobacteraceae; genus 13-2-20CM-66-19. Next base: position 7,662 of record JAKCEJ010000130.1, on the reverse strand, counting down.
CGGCAGCCGGCTCAAATCGCTGACGACGGCGCCGTCGGGCACCGCCGTGCCGAAGCAGTTCTGCTCGTTGTTCGACGGCCCGCCGCTGCTGCACGAAGCGTTGCGCCGCGCGCATGCGCTCACCGAGGTGTCGCGCACCTGCGCCATCGTCGCCGAACAGCATCGGCGGTGGTGGCAGGATGCGCTCGCCACGCTCCCCTCGGACAACGTGATCGTGCAGCCGCGCAACCGCGGCACCGCAATCGGCATTCTGCTGCCGCTGCTGCGCATCCTCGCACGCGACCCCGAGTCGCGTCTCGTGCTGCTTCCGTCCGACCATCTGGTACAGCAGGAGTCGGTGCTCGCCGAGTCGCTCACCGCCGCGCTTGAGCAGCTCAAGTGGCGTGCGCACGAGACACTGCTGATGGGCATCGAGCCGGAGGAGGCCGACCCCGAGCTCGGCTACATCCTGCCCGGCGAGAGCGATGGGCGCGGCGCCATGACGGTGGCGCGCTTCGTCGAGAAGCCGCCCCTCGCCCAGACCCGCGAGCTGATCCGCGCCGGCGGTCTGTGGAACGCGTTCATCGTCGTCTCGAGCGCCCAGGCGCTGCTCGAGCTGTTCCAGGCGCGCATCGATCCCATCGTGGCCGCGATGCAGGCGGCCATCGACTACGAGCGAAGGTTTCCGGACGTCGAGTCTGTATCCGCGCTCTATGAGGAGCTGCCGACGGTGGATTTCTCGCGGGACATCGTCGCCGGACAGGAGGGCGCCTTTCGCGTCGTGGCGGTCCCGAAGTGCGGCTGGAGCGACCTGGGGACCCCGAAGCGGGTCGAGGAGGCGCTGCGTAAGGGTCCGCGGCCCGGTGCGAGCGCGCGGGTACGCCCGGGAGTCGCCTTCCTCAGCCTGGCGGCGCAGCACCACAGACTGCACATGCTGCAGGGCGCGCTCGGCGCCTAGGCAATCCCCCGGGGCGGGCCGTCGCGCGCCTGCCCGCCCGCTGGCTGCGCCCCGTCCTGCGCAGCGTCGCACGCAACCCTCGGCCGACCGCATGGCGGGCGGTGCGGGGGTGTGCAGCGCGCCCGATATGCACAAGAATCGGCCGCTTTCAGGAAGTCTTGGAAGAAATGCCGGTTCTCGACTGGTCGTCTTCGGCGAGGTCTCGGTTCGTCTGCACGGTGTGCCGGGACGGGCGCGACAAACGGCGCATTGTCAGCTGCGAGGGGTACGACGTGTACCGCTGCGGCGCATGCGCCTGTCTGCTCTGCCATCCGGTTCCGGAGGCGGGCGAGGTGCCGCGCGCGGCTGATGAGCTTCGGCTGCGCGATCACCTGGAGATGAACGCGGCGCTCGAGACCCAGTGCCGGGAGGTGGAAGCGTTGATCCACCGCAGTGCCGGACGGCTGCTCGATGTCAGCTGCGGGTTTGGCTTCAGTGTCGATTACGCGCAGCGCGTCTGCGGCTGGGAAGCCGTCGGCTTCGAACCCTCGGCCTGGGGCGCCGCCGGCCGCGGACAGCTCGGGGTCGACATCCGCCGGCAGCCTCTCGCCCTGAACAGCGGCTCGAGTGCGCTGTTTGATGTCGTGTACTGCTCCGGGGCGATCGCGCGTGAGCAGGATCCCTGGCGGTTCCTGCACGCCCTGGTCTCGTATCTGAAGCCCGGCGGCACGCTCTTTCTCTCCACGCCCGACGCCGAGCGCATCCGCCCCGCCTATCCGCCCGCCGCGACGCTGGCAATGCTGTCGCCGGGCCGGCACGTGGCGCTGCTCTGTGCCGATGCGCTCGCGGGCATGCTGCGGGTGCTCGGCTTCGAGTCCGTGCACATTGACAGCGCCGGTTCACACCTCGCGGTCACCGCGACGCGAGGCGCTGCAGCTGCGCCGGCTGGCGAACCGGCCGACGGATTCATTCGGCGCTACCGGGAGTATCTCGCCGCCGTGCAGCGCAGCGCCCGGCCCGACAGCGCGCTGCACAGGGGCTGTGTGTACCGCCTGTACCGCAGTTACGTCGACGCGCTCGATTGGGCGGCCGCGGCGGCGGTGTTCGACGAGAGCCTGATTGCCGAGCATCCCAAGCTCGATGACATCCGCTCCTTCGCCGCGTTCGCGCAGCGCTTCCCGTTGTGCGTCGCGCCGATGACCTATTGCCGCGCGCTGCAGACGCTGAACGACCAGGCCGACTATGCTCGCGCGGCGCGGCTGTTCCGCGCTGCTCAGGCGCTGTGCCGCAAGAAGATGGAGGTCGAGCCGGACCGCAGCGTGGTGGAGGAGGAGCTGCTCTGGCGCGCCGTCCTGCACGAGGGCATCGCGTGCAAGTACGCGGGCCGGCGGCGGGAGGTGGTGGCGATTGCCCGCGCGATTCTTGCCGAGGAGTCGGCGGCGCCGGAGCCGATTCGCGAGCGAGCCGCCCGGGAGCTCGCCTAGCTCGCGCCGAGCCGGCGGCGGGGCGCTCCGACCCTTACTGCCGCTGTGTCCACATGGTGTCGAGCACGCCGGCCATGCCTCCGAGCAGCGAGCCGACCACGGCGCCCGCGGTGGTGATCGTGCCCACGGCGCCAAAGACCGGCAGGGCGGTTAGGACGGCCACGCCCGCGGTCGCGCCCAGCGCGACATTCTTCAGCAGTACCACGAATTTCATCGGTCCAGCCTCCGCGTCATTCGCGACGCGGGGAACATGCTAGCCGAAGAGCGGTGGACAGCGCACTCGTCAGGGCACGGGGGCGCGTGGACCCGGCTCGGACCGTGACACCCCGGGGACCGGACACGGCCCCCGGGGTGTCTGCACGGTCAGACGAGGCGGCCGCGATGGCGTGGCGGTGGTGGCGCCACGTGTGGAGCGGGCGCCCTGGGCACGATCATGATCACACGCACCGGCACCGCGCGCAGCGGGATCATCGGTTGCAGATAGCGCACCTCGACCGGCGGCGCGCTCAGCGGCACCAGCAGAGGCTGGCCGAATGCAGTCGGAACCGGAAGCGCGCGCGTGAACAGGCGCTCGACGAGCGCGGCCTCGATGAGCCGCATCTGCTGCATCTGTGCCTGCATCGCGCGCATCTGAGCCAGCGCCCAGGGCGGCATCGCCGCTCCTGCGCCCCGGCTTTCGGTCACCTGGAAGGTGGCCGCGCCGCGCGGTCCGCGCCAGCTCCAGGTGCGCACGCGCACCGGACCTGCGGTGGTGTTTACCACCTGCACGAATTCGCGCATCGGCACGGCGTGTCCGTCGACGCGGATGAACACTGGTTGGGCCGCCAAAGCCAGGGCCGGCAGCCCGAGGCCCGCCAGGGCCACGGCAAGAATTGTCTTACGCATAGCACTTCCTTGAATCAACCGGCTCCCCGCGAGCCGGACCAATCGCTTTGACCGCGCCGGGCCGGCCGGGTTTCATGCCCGGGACCGTTTCATGCCTCCATGGCGGCCCGCATGGCGCGGCGGACCAGCGCCTCGAAAATCGGCAGCTTGTAGGCGTTGCGGCTGAGCGGCGCGGCGCCCTCGAGTGCTGCGCGGGCAGCGGTGCGCAGGAGCGCCTCGTTGATGGCCCTGCCGGCGAGCGCTGCCTCTGCCTGAACCGCGCGGTGCGGGACCGGAGCGGCGGCACCGAGCACGACCGACGCTCTGCGGCAGACGCCGTCCGCCAGATCGAGCGCCACGGCGACTTCGGCGATCGGCCAGTCGAAGGAGTCGGTCTCGCCCTGCTTCAAATGGATCGAGCGCGTGGTATGCGGATGCGCCGGGATGCGGATGGCAGTGACGATCTCGCCCGGCAGCAGATCGTTCTCGCGCTGCAGGTCGGTTTCCGGCAGCCGGAAGAACGCCTCCAGGCTCACCTCGCGCCGGGCGCCCGTGGGACCGGTGATCTCGAGCGCGCCGCCGAATGCGACCAGCGCCGTCGCACAGGTGGACGGGTGCACGATGGCACATCCGCGGTGACCGAAGATCGCGTGGTACTGGTTCTCGCCGGCGAAGGCGAAGCAGGTATCGCCCCCCTTGCGTGCGCAATGATGGGCGTGCGAGCGGAAGTACCAACAGCGCGGCCGCTGCAGCAGGTTGCCGCCCAGAGTGGCCAAGTGGCGGATCTGCGGGCTGGCCGAAGCGCCCGCCGCGTCGGCCAGCGCGCGAAAGCGCGCGCGCACCGCCTCGTGGGCGGCCAGTTGCGCCAGCGTGACAGTCGGCCCGATGCGCAGTCCACCGCCCTGCGGCTCGATGCGGTCGAGGCCGGGGATGCTCAGCAGGTTGATCAGGCGGTGCGGGCTCAGCAAGTCTTCCTTCATCAGGTCGAGCAGGTCGATGCCACCGGCCTTCAGCACCGCCGCGTCGGTCGTGGGCTGGCCGCTGCGGCTGAGCATCGCGGTAGCCACGGTCGCTGTTGCAGCGCGCGCCGCGTGCGCGACGTCGTCCGGAGTCATCCAGTCGAACTGCTTCATGGCGGTCCGTTCTGCTGCGGCACGCGCCCGAGCGCGGCGAGGATCGCCGCCGGGTTCATCGGCAGCGCGCGCATCCGTACGCCGATCGCGTTGTAGACGGCATTCGCGACGGCTGGAGCGGTCGCGATGATCGACGGTTCGGCGATGCCATACGCGTCGGTTGCGCTCTCGCCCCGATAGTGCTCCAACACGTGCACCTCGATCGCCGGTGTCTCGCGCGAGCGCAGGATCTTGTACTGCTCGAGGTTGGGGTTGAGCATGTGTCCGGTGTGCGCATCGAGGATGCGTTCCTCGTACAGGGCGTAGGAAATGCCCTGCAGGATCCCGCCGTGCACCTGACTCTCGATCTGTCGCGGATTGAGCGGCCGCCCGCAGTCATGCACCGCCACCACGCGCTCGATGAGCACGCGGCCGGTGTGCGTATCGACCGCGACCTCGGCAAACTGCACCCCGCCGAGCCCCTGACGGGCGATCGCGGCATCACCCATCCGGTGGCCGAAGCCGCCGTAATTGTCACTTCGGCTCGCGACCGCGCTGATCTCGTCGGTGCGCAGGAGGGCCGCCGCTTCACGGAAACTCAAGCCGCGGCGGCCGTCGGCGGTGCAGATGCGTCCATCGCGCGCCGCCAGAGCCTCGGGCGCGGCGCCGAGCGACGGTGCCGCGTTCTCGATCAGCTGGCGCAGCACCCGGTAAGCCGCGTTGCGCGCCGGCGGGGTGATCGAGGCGCTCGTGCGGCTGCCGTAGGACGGTGGCCCGGCTGCAAAGCGGGTATCGCCGATCCGTACTGCGATCTGATCCGGTGCGAGGCCGAGCTCCTCGGCCACCACCTGAGCCAGCACCGTCCCGACGCCGGTGCCGATGTCCTGGACGCTCGAGCGCACTTCGACCGAGCCGTCGCGCAGGATGCGCACTTCGCAGGCCGAGTTGCTCTGGATGAGGGCCGGCCAATGCGATTGCGCCATGCCCAGGCCATGCTTGAGCGTACCGGGATCGCTAGCGGGCGGCCGCCGCCGGCTCCAGCCGATCCGCTCGGCGCCGACGCGGCGCTCTTCCCGCCGCACGGAGCTCGGATCGATGCGCTCGCGCAGCGCGAGCGGGTCCATGCCGAGCCTCTCGGCCAGCTCATCGATGATCTGCTCGTAAGCGAAAGCGCCCGGCACGTTGCCGGGGGCGCGCATGGGGGCGCCCGGGCCGGCATGAATGAATACGTCGGACTGCGCCAGCGCGAAATGCGCGCACTCGTAGATGGACTGCGCGAAATTGCCGACGCCGGCGCCGAGCGCGACCCCCGCTGTGCCGTAGGCATCGATCGACACACCGGTGAGCGTCCCGTCGCGGCGCGCGCCGAGGCGGATGCGCTGCACCGTGGAGGGGCGATTGCCGCTGTCGATCTGCTCTTCGTGACGCTCGAGCGCGAGGCGCACGGGCGCATGAGCCCGGCGCGACAACTCGACCGCCGAGAGCACGTACTGGCCGACGCGCGACTTCGATCCGAAAGCGCCGCCCACGGCATCGACCCGCACGCGCACGCGGCTGAGCGGCAGGCCGAATGCCTCGGCGAGCTCGGCGCGTATGCCGGCGGTGAATTGGGTGGAGATGTACACCGTCAGGCCCTCATCGCGCCAATCGGCGACGAGCGCATGCGGTTCGAGGCAGCAATGCGTCTGCACCTGGGTGCGGAACTCTCCTTCAACGAGCACCTCGGCCGCATTCAACCCGGCGGCGGCATCGCCCCGCGAAGCGCTGAGATCGGGCCCGTGGACGTTGCCGTGCTGCGCCAGTTGAGGCGCAGGTCCGCCGAAGGACTCCGAGTGAACCGCGCGCTCGAACACCCTCGGCGCGTCCGCCTTGCGCGCATCCTCGAGGTCGATGACGAACGGTAGCGGCTGATAGACGACCTGGATCAGATCGAGCGCGGCCTGCGCCTCCTGCGGCGTGACGGCGGCAACCGCTGCGATCGGATCGCCGACATAGAGCACGCGGCGCCCGGCGGGCTCGGCCGGCCCGGGGCCCGCGATTTCGCGCGCGCGGCCGATCGGATGATCGATGAGGTGAACGGCGCGCACGCCGGGGTGGCGCTCGGCCGGGCCCGCATCGAGCGAGAGGATGCGGGCGTGAGGGTAGGGGGAACGCAGGAAGCGCGCATGCAACATGCCCGGCAATGTCACATCGACGGTAAATCTCGCCTGGCCGGTGACCTTGGCCCGCCCGTTCACGCGCGGCGCCGATTGGCCGACCGTGCGCAGCTGTGCGTTGGGCGGCAGCGGCGGCGCCTCGTCGGGACCGACACGGCGCTCGATCTCCCCCAGCGACACACCGGCGATGCCGACCGGATAATGCTCGCTGCGCGTGCCCGCGGTCATGGTCGGCTCCGGCCTCGGCGCGAGGCGTCCAGCACGGCCGCGATCACGTGCGGGTACGTGCCGCAGCGGCACAGATGGCCGCCGAGCGCGGCTCTCACTTGGGATTCGCTGGGATCGGGGGTGTGTGCCAGCAGCGCGGCACAGCTCATGATCAGACCCGGTGTGCAGAAGCCGCACTGGATCGCGTCGTGCTCGATGAACGCCGACTGCACCGGATGGAGCTGCCCGTCCAGTGCGAGGCCCTCGATGGTGGTGACCTTGCGGTCGCCGACATCGATGGCCAGGACCATGCACGCGCACACCGGCGCCCCGTCGAGCCAGACCGTACAGGCGGAGCAGGCGCCGCGGTCGCAGGCGACCTTGGTGCCGGTCAGCGCCAGCTGCTCGCGCAGCGCTTCGGCGAGAGTCATCGCCGGCGCGACCGACAGCGCACGGGCGATGCCGTTGACAACGAGCGTGATGGACACCGCGCCGGGGCCGACAGTGTCATGTGCCGGCCGCTGCGCGCAGCGCGGAGAATCAGACGGACTCTTGTTGAGCATGATCGGACTCGTTCAGCGCCATCACAGTCGCTGTCCGGCGCTCTCGCAATGAGTACTTGTCCGCAGAGCCGCACGGAATCTGTTGGCCTTGCGCTCATGCGCCCGCTGTCCGCCTGGAGCGTGGTCACTTGTGGCGCTCCCCTGGGGCTGCCGGCCGCGTGCGCGCCTCGGCACACGGGCGAGACGGGTCCCATTGCCGAACGGCGCAGGATCTGCTCTACTTTGAGCAACCCCCGGAAGGTCCGTCAGCCGAGGCGGACGGGGTTCGCGCCCCCAGGAACGCGGGCGACGACAAGGTCACGCTTGATTCGCCCCAGCGGCCCGGCCGGGCCCGACGAGGGGGGGGCGATGCAGCTGAGC
>JAKCEJ010000129.1 GCA_021838065.1 Pseudomonadota bacterium | reverse complement strand
CGCTTTCACGCGCATCGTGATCGTGCTCGGCATCCTGCGCCAGGCGCTCGGCGCCGGCCAAACGCCACCGAATCAGGTGCTGCTCGGTCTGGCGCTGTTCCTGACGTTCTTCGTGATGTCCCCGGTGATTCGTCAGATCGATCAGACGGCCTACCAGCCCTATTCCGCCGGCACGATCAATATGAGCGCGGCGCTGAAGCGCGCCGAGGTGCCCGTGAAGCAGTTCATGCTGCACCAGACCCGCGAAAGCGACATCGCGGTGTTCACCCACATCGCCGGCGGCAAGGGTTACGCCGCGCCGATCGACGTGCCGCTGTCGGTGCTGGTGCCGGCATTCGTCACCAGTGAGTTGAAGACCGCGTTCCTGATCGGCTTTCTGCTGTTCATCCCGTTCGTGATCATCGACCTGGTGGTAGCCAGCGTGCTGATGTCTATGGGCATGATGATGGTCTCGCCGGTAATGATCTCACTGCCTTTCAAACTGATGTTGTTCGTGCTCGTGAACGGCTGGACCCTGGTCATGGGTTCGCTCGCCGCGAGCTTCTATCACTGACGGAGAACGCCCGAGTGACCCCAGAGACAGTAATGAATCTCGGCACGAGCGCCCTGGAGCTGACCTTGACCCTGTCCGCGCCGCTGCTGCTCGCCGCGCTGATCACCGGCGTCGTGGTCGGCGCCTTCCAGGCTGCCACCCAAATCAACGAGATGACGCTTTCGTTCATTCCGAAGCTCCTGGTGCTGTCGCTGGTGATGGCGATGGCCGGTCCCTGGATGCTTCGAACGATGATCGATTACACCCGCGAGCTCATCGTGAGCATCCCGCAGCTGGCCAACTGACCTCGGCCGCGCGCATGATCACCATCACCACCGCACAGCTCGAGCACGGCATCGCGTCGGTCTTCTGGCCGTTCGTGCGCGTCGGCTCGTGCTTCATGGTGGCGCCGGTGTTCGGCGCGGTGACCGTGCCGGCGCAGCTGCGCATCGTTCTCGCAGGCGCCATCGCCCTGCTGATCGCGCCGCTCGTGCCGCTGCCGGCCGGCGTTGCGCTGCTCTCCGGCGCCGGTGTCCTCATCACCGTGCAGCAGGTGATCATCGGGGTAGCGCTCGGCTTTTGCCTGCAGCTCGTGTTCGAGGCCGTCTCCCTGGGCGGCCAGATGATCGCCAATAGCATGGGGCTTTCGCTGTCGTTCAACCTCGATCCGCTGAACGGCGAGAGCACTCCGGCGCTGGGGCAGCTCTACACAGTGCTCGTGACGCTGCTGTTTCTACTCCTCGACGGACACACGGCGCTGATCCGCATTCTGGTCGACGGCTTTCGCACCCTGCCGATCGGCGCCGCCGGCTTCGGACCGAAGGGATTCTGGACGGCGGTCGACTGGGGCTCAGTGCTGTTCTCCGGTGCGCTTGCCGTGGCGCTGCCCGGCATCACGGCTCTTCTGGTTGCGAACCTCGCCGTCGGCGTCGTCAGCCGCGCCGCCCCGACCCTGAACCTCTTCGCCACCGGACTGCCGATCTCCCTGATGTTCGGCCTCCTCGTGCTCATCGTGAGCCTCCCGGTGGTGGAGTCCGGGTTCGTGCGACTGCTCGGTCAGGCCTTCATGCTGCTGCGCACGTTGAGCGGAGCCTGAGCGATGGCCGAGACCGACCAGGAACGCACAGAACAACCTACCGGGAAACGTCTCGACGAGGCGCGCAAGGAAGGCCGTGTCCCGCGTTCTGCAGACCTCAGCACCGCGGCGGTACTGCTCATCTCGGGGACGGGTCTGCGCATGTTCGGCGCGAGCATGGGCACAGCACTGTCGCGGCTGATGCATTCGGGCCTGGAGCTCTCCAGTGCGCAGATGCGCGACCCGAGTCTCGCGCTCGCCACGGCCGCAGACGAGCTGCTGCACGCGCTTATCGCTTGCGCGCCGCTATTCGGACTGACGGTAGTAGCGGCGCTCGCCGCGCCCCTTGCGCTCGGCGGCTGGAACTTCAGCTCCGAGTCCCTGACACTGAATTTCACGCGGCTCGATCCGATCGCCGGCTTTGGCCGGCTCTTCTCGCTGCGCGGCGCCGTCGAGCTCGGCAAGGCGTTCGCCAAGTTCCTACTGGTGGCGGGCACGGCCTTCCTTGTGCTGCGCAGCCAGGCTCCCCACATGCTCGCGCTCGGAAACGAGCCGCTTGCGAACGCGCTCTCCGACGCCGTGCGGCTGGTCGCGGATGCGCTGCTGATCATGTCTGCAACCCTCGGGCTGATCGCGGCAATCGACGTTCCCTGGCAGCTCTGGCGGCACCACAAGGAACTGCGCATGACGCGCGAGGAGATTCGCGAGGAGTTCAAGGAGAGCGAGGGCTCGCCGGAAAGCAAATCGCGCGTGCGCCGCGCGCAGCGCGATCTGATCCGCCGGCGCATGATGCACGAGGTGCCGAAGGCGGACGTCGTTGTAACCAACCCGACGCACTTTGCGGTCGCGCTGCGCTACGACGAAGGCCGCATGCGCGCGCCACGCGTGGTCGCCAAGGGCGCCGATCTCATTGCGGCGCGGATCCGCGAGATTGCCGCCGAGCACTCTGTGCCGGTGTTCGAGGCGCCCCCCCTGGCGCGCGCCCTTTACCACAACGTCGAGATCGGCGGGGAGATTCCCACCGCGCTGTACGTCGCCGTGGCCCAGGTACTGACCTACATCTATCGGCTCAAGTCGGCACGCACGACCGGCCAGATGCCGCCCGAGCCGCCAGTCATCGACCCCTCGATCGAAACCATCCGGCACTGATCCATGAGCACCGCGACCGCCACCTCACCCTCGCTCCCCTCCCTGCGTGATCTGCTGCGCGTCGGCATCGGCGTGCCGGTGGGCGTGCTCGGCGTGCTCGCCATGGTCATCCTGCCGCTTCCGCCGATAGCGCTCGACATTCTCTTTACGTTCAACATCGCGCTGTCGATCGTAGTCGTGATGGGCGTCTTCTACGTCTCGCGTCCCATCGAGTTCGGCGTGTTCCCGACAGCGCTGCTGCTGGCCACGCTGCTGCGCCTGGCGCTGAACGTAGCCTCTGCCCGAGTGGTTCTGCTGCATGGCTATGCCGGCGCGGGCGCTGCCGGTCACGTCATCGAGTCGTTCGGGGAATTCGTGGTGGGTGGCAATTTCGCCGTCGGCGTGGTGGTGTTCATCATTCTTACCATCATCAACTTCGTGGTGATCACCAAGGGCGCAGGCCGCGTGTCCGAGGTCAGCGCCCGCTTCACCCTCGACGCCATGCCGGGCAAGCAGATGGCGATCGACGCGGATCTCGGCGCCGGGCTAATCACCCAAGACGAAGCGCGCGTACGGCGCGCCGAGATTCGCGCCGAAGCGGACTTCTACGGTTCGATGGACGGCGCGAGCAAGTTCGTGCGCGGCGATGCGATCGCCGGCATCCTGATCCTGCTGATCAACATCATCGGGGGCCTGGCAATCGGCACCCTGGGGCACGGCATGCCGCTCAGCGCCGCCCTGCACACTTATACATTGCTGACCATCGGCGACGGCTTGGTGGCGCAGATCCCGGCGCTGCTGCTCTCGACCGCCGTCGCGATCATCGTCACCCGCATGTCCCGCCCGCAGGACATGGGCGGGGAGCTCAGCAAGCAGCTCTTTGGCAATCCGCGCACGCTCGGGGTCGCCGGCGGCCTCCTCGGGGCGCTTGGCCTGATCCCCGGAATGCCGAATGTCGTCTTCCTTCTGATGGCGAGCGTATTCGGCGGCGGCGCGTATCTCGTGCACCGGCGACGCGTGATCGCCGCAGCGGCTCCTGCAGCGCCCAAGCCCGCAGCGCCCGCGCCGGAATCGCGCGATCTTTCCTGGGACGACGTGCGGCCGGTCGATCCGATCGGCTTGGAAGTCGGCTACCGGCTCGTTTCGCTCGTGGACAGCAAGGGCCAGGGCGCAGACCTGCTCGGCCGCGTCCGTGGCGTGCGCCGCAAGCTTTCGCAGGAACTTGGCTTCCTGCTGCCAGCGGTGCACATCCGCGACAATCTCGACCTCGGTCCGAATGTCTATCGCATCAATCTGCACGGCGTGCCGGTCGGCGAGAGCACCGTCTACCCCGATCGCGAACTCGCGATCAATTCCGGCCGAGTCTTCGGTCCTCTGCAGGGCATCGCCACCCATGACCCGGCCTTCGGCATGGAGGCGGTGTGGATCGAGCCGGCAAACCGCGATCACGCCCAGGCGCTCGGCTACACCGTGGTGGACCCGAGCACCGTGGTCGCCACTCATCTGTCGTTCATTCTGCAATCCCACGCTCAGGAACTCCTCGGGCATGAAGAAGTGCAGCAGCTGCTGAACGCTCTCGCGAAGAACGCCCCGAAGCTCGTCGAGGACCTGGTGCCGCGCGTGCTGCCGCTCGCTGTGCTGGTACGCGTCTTGCAGGGACTACTCACCGAACGCATACCGATTCGCAACATGCGCAGCATCATGGAAACACTTGCCGAACATGCGCCCCGCTCCCAGGACCCCGTGGTGCTGCTGCCGCTGGTACGCATCGCCCTCGGTCGGCAGATCGTGCAGGACATCGCCGGTGTCACCGCAGAACTGCCGGTGATCACATTCGAGCCGGATCTCGAAAGACTGCTGCAGGGCTCGCTCACGGCGAGCGCTAACAGCGCCGGACTGGAGCCGGGACTCGCCGAGCGACTGCAGCAGCGCGTCAACGAAGCGGCGCAGCAACAGGAAGCGGCCGGTGCCGCGCCGGTGCTGCTCGTGCCGCCGCAGTTACGCTCGCCCATGACCAAATTCCTGCGCGCCGGACTGCCGAACCTGCACGTGCTGGCCTGGAATGAAATACCCGACAACCGCAAGGTCCGCGTCGTTACCGCGGTCGGCAGGTAACCCATGAAGATCGTACGACACACGGCTCCCGACATGCGTCAGGCGCTGCGCGCGATCCGCGAGCAGCTCGGCGAGGACGCGGTCATACTGTCCTCGCGGCGCGGGCCGCAAGGAGTGGAAGTCACCGCCGCGGTCGACTTCGACGCCGCACGCCTCGACAGCACCGCCGAGCCAGCTGAGCTGCGCGTCACGGCGGCGCCGGCCTTTACGGACACCGCCGCGCCGGCGTTCGCCACCCCGCCCGGCGACGCCACGACCGAAGCGATGGGCAACGAGCTGAAGACGCTCAGGCGGATGCTCGAGACGCAGCTCGCACAGCTCGCATGGAACGAACGCTCGCGGCGCAATCCGGTGCACGTCGAGCTGCTGCGCGAGCTTTCCGAAATCGGCGTTGCGCGGGATCTGGCCGATCACCTCGTCGGACAATTGCCGGCCGGCGTGGATCTGACCCAAGGGCGACGGTTTACCGTCGCCGGACTCTCGCAATATCTGCTCGTCACCGGCGACCGCTGGCTTGACAGCGGCGGGCGGATCGCGTTCATCGGCGCAACGGGCGTCGGCAAGACGACCGTGCTCGCCAAACTCGCCGTGCGCTGGATCCTGCGCCATGGGCCGAAAGAATTGGCGATCGTCGCCTCCGATACCGTGCGCATCGGCGCGCAGGATCAGATGCACGCCCTCGGACAGCTGCTCGGCGTGCCGGTACACGTGCCGGAACGGTTCGAGGCGTTGCCGCAGCTGCTCTCGCGCCTCAACCAACACCGCCTCGTCTTGATCGACACGCCGGGCGCGAGCGTGCGCGAGGCGCAGTTCGAGGCCCGGCTCGCCGTGCTCGGCTCCTGCGCCCCGCTGCTCGAGCCGGCGCTGGTGCTCGCGGCGAGCACCCAGGCCGGTGCGCTGGAAGAGACGATACAGCGCTGCGCTGCGCTGAAGCCCGCATCCTGCCTGCTGACGAAGATGGACGAGGCGGCGAGCCTCGGCGGCGCAATCTCGGCGCTGATCCGGGCGCGGCTGCCGGTCTCCTACGTCAGCGACGGACAGCGCGTGCCCGAAGACTTGCGGCCAGCGCGCGCCCTCGAGCTGGTCACTCAGGCCGTGCGACTCGCCAAGTCGAGCGGCGCCGCTGCCGACGAAGATCTCCTGCGACGACGATTTGGAAAGCTTGCCCATGCCAACACCTGAGCTCAGCTTGATCAACAATGCGAAACTCAAGGCGCTCGCGCAGCCCGTGCAGGTCATCGCCGTCACCGGCGGCAAGGGCGGCGTCGGCAAGACCAGCGTCTCGGTGAATCTCGCCACGGCGCTGGCCCAGCGCAAGCGAGTCGTGCTGCTTGATGGAGACCTCGGCCTTGCCAATGCCGACGTGTTTCTGGGACTCTCACCCCGCTACACGCTCGCGCACGTCATCAGCGGCGAGCGCACCCTCGATGAGGTGCTAATCAGGGCGCCGCAGGGTTTCCAGGTCGTACCTGCGGCCTCCGGCGCAGCCGATCTCGCCTGCATGGGCGCGGCCGAACACCTCGGGCTCGTGCGCGCCTTCAGCTCGCTCGCCGCCCAGATCGAAGTACTGATCATCGATACCGCCGCCGGCATCGCCCAGGGGGTGCTGCAGTTCGCGCAGGCCGCGCAACAGGTGTTGGTGGTGATCTGCGACGAGCCGGCCTCGCTCACTGACGGCTACGCGCTCATCAAGGTCCTCAGCCGCAGTCACGGCGTGGGCCGCTTTCGGGTCCTCGCCAACCGCGTATCCGGCCCCGGAGCCGGCCGCGAACTGTTCGAGCGCTTCGAGCGGGTCACGACACGCTTTCTCGACGTGGTGCTCGAATTCGCCGGCGAGATCCCGCAGGACGAGTATCTGCATCGCTCGGTGCGCGAACAGCGCCCGGTCTGTGACGCATATCCCGCAAGTAGCTCGGCGCGGGCATTCAAGAAGCTGGCCGATGCTGCCGATACATGGCCAGTACCTCCTGGTCCGCGCGGAAATATCGAGTTCTTCGTGGAGCGGCTGGTGCAGCGCAACCCAGCGAAGCTGGCGGTGGTGCCGTGAACGCGGCGAGCGCCTATGGCGCACCACGGCCGATGAACACGACCGCGGACGCGGCCGACCTGGTCACCCGGCACGCAGAGCTGGTCAAGCGCATTGCCTATCACTTGGCGGGGCGACTGCCGCCCTCGGTGGAGATTGACGATTTGATGCAGGCCGGAATGCTGGGGCTGCTCGAGGCGGCCTCGAACTACGCCGCCGATCGGGGCGCGAGTTTCGAGACCTATGCCGGCATCCGCATCCGCGGCGCGATGATCGATGCGCTACGCAAGCTCGACTGGGCCCCAAGGTCGGTGCACCGCAAGGCGCGCGCAGTGGCCGCGGCGGTCCAGGAGATCGAACGGCTGACCGGTCGCGATGCGCGCGACACCGAGATCGCGTCTCGGCTCGGCGTGTCGCTCGAGGAGTACCACGCGATTGTGCAGGACGCCGCGAGTTGCCGCCTGGCGGCACTCGATGATGCGGCGGTGACAATCGACGGGGAGGCGGACCCGTTCCTGGAAACCGCCGATGAGGAGTTCCGCCTGGCGCTGGTCAGGGCCATCGACGGATTGCCGGAGCGAGAGCGGCTGGTGATGTCCCTCTATTACAGCGAAGGGCTGAATTTGAAGGAAATCGGCGCAGTGCTGAGGGTGACCGAATCGCGTGCCTGCCAACTTCATGGGCAGGCACTGGTCCGGTTGAAGGCGCGTTTGAGCGAGTGGCGCGACGGCCCGCAGACGGCCGAAACAGCGAGACGAGGCAGGCAGTGAGCAAAGATCTGAAATTTCTGGTGGTCGACGATTTCTCGACCATGCGGCGCATCATCAAGAATCTCCTCCACGATCTCGGCTATTCCAACGTGACGGAGGCCGACGACGGGAAGACCGCGCTGCCGATGCTGCAGGCGGGAGATTTTGACTTCCTGATCACCGACTGGAACATGCCGGGCATGCCGGGTCTCGATCTGATCAAGGCGGTG
>JAKCEJ010000128.1 GCA_021838065.1 Pseudomonadota bacterium | reverse complement strand
CTGCGCACGCACTGAGCGCGGGTCTGCGCCTTCGCGCTGCTGGAGTTCGCCGTGCCCTACTCGCTGAATGCCATGAGCGTGCGATGGATTCCCACCTCGCTCGCCGGCATCCTGATCTCGACGGTGTCCCTGATCATGCTTGCGATGGCGCGCCTGCCGGACACGCTGGCGCTCGGCTCGGAGGCCGTCCTCGGCCTTCTGTGCACGGCGGTCTCGAGGCTCGGGACGTCCTATCTCATCAACCCGGCCGGCGCCGCGCGCACGGCAACGATCACGTACATCAATCCGGTGATCGCCACGGCCCCGGCGTGCTCGTGCTGCACGAGCAGCTCGGCTGGTCCGGACCCATCGGTCTTGCCGTCATTCTGCTGAGCGTGCGCCTGGCGACCGCCGGGGCGAGTATCGAGTCGCTGCCGGTGATCGAGCCGGATTGAGCCCGCGCGGGCCCCGAAATGCGCGCGCCCGGACCGCCCTCGCGGGCGGTTCGGGCGCGCTGCCCACAAGTCCGGCTCAGGCTACTTCCACACGTTCCCGTGCATCGCGTGCGGCACCATGTTCACGTACAGGTGATGCATGATCCAGAGTGACCCGCCGAGGACGATGAACACCATCACTCCCGTGTAGAGGAGCGCCATCAGATTCCAGCGCTTCTCTTCCGAGGTGTCTACGTGCAGGAAATACACGATGTGCACCAGTATCTGCGCGAGCGCGAAGCCGGCGATCACCAGCGGCGTCGCAGCCACCGTGTGACTCATCACGAGCGCGAACGGGATCACCGTCAGAATGATGGCGAGCGCGAAGCCAATGCTGTACTGCTTGCGCGTCGGGCCGTGGGCCCCGTGGCCGCCGTGCGGCCCGTGGCCGGCGAGTGCTTCGTTTGCGACGTTCATCAGCGCGCCACTCCGAACAGATAAACGAGTGAGAACACGCCCACCCAGATGATGTCGAGGAAGTGCCAGAACAGGCTGAGATTCACCAGGCGCGCCCGATTGGTCGGCGTGAGCCCCTTCTTCAGCACCGCCACCATCATGACGGCCATGAAGATCAGTCCACAGGTGACGTGCAATCCGTGCGTCGCCACCAACGTGAAGAAGCTCGAGAGGAAAGCGCTACGGTCGGGGCCGGCTCCGATCGCCACCAGATGCGCGAACTCGCGCACCTCTATGCTGATGAACCCGAGGCCGAGCAGGAAGGTCACCGCGAGCCAGCCGACGGTCGCGTTGCGCCGGTCGGCGTTCATCGCGAGCGTCGCGAGGCCGCAGGTGAAGCTGCTGAAGAGCAGGAACATCGTCTCGATGAGCACGTTCGGCAGATCGAACAGCTGGCTGCCGGCAGGACCGCCTGCGGTGTGCGAATTGAGCAGCGCATAGGTGGCGAACAGCCCGGAGAACAGCAGGCAGTCGCTCATCAGGTAGATCCAGAAGCCGAGCTGGATCGTGGAGGCGACGTCGTGGTGATGCTCGACCTCGAAGTCGACGGCATCCCCGCTGCGCCGCAGATCACGCAGCGTATCCGCGGCGTGATCCGCATAGTCGCGCCTCAGCGCGAGGTTGCCGCCCTGCACAAGTATTGGATCATTCGACATGGTTTACACGCTCCTCGCTTGGACACGTCCATGCAGACCTTCAACCCGGCGGACCTCATCGGCGCCGAGGTGATAATCACGGTCGTCATCGAAGGCATGACGGATCAGAGTTCCGATCACACCGGCGAGCCCGCCGATCGCGAGCCACCAGATGTGCCAAATCAATGCGAACGCCACCACGAACGCGAAGCTCGCGACGATGAAGCCGGCGGCCTTGTTGCGCGGCATGTGAATCGGCACGAAAGTCGAGCTCTTGAGGTCGACGCCGCGCTGCTTCATGTCCCAGAACGCGTCGCGCTCACGCACCACCGGGATACGCGCGAAGTTGTACGCGGGCGCCGGCGAGGGAATCGACCACTCGAGCGTGCGGCCGTTCCACGGGTCGCCGGTCAGATCGCGCGTCTGCTCGCGCTGGCGAATGCTCACCACCACCTGCGCCACCTGCAGGATGACGCCGGCGAAGATGATGGCCGCGCCGACCGCCGCGATGATGAACAGCGGCTGCCACGCCGCCACGTCGTAGTGATCCATGCGGCGCGTTGCGCCCATCAGCCCGAGCGCGTAGAGCGGCATGAACGCGACGTAAAAGCCGATGAACCAGCACCAGAACGCCGCGCGGCCGAGCCGCTCGTTGAGGCGGAAACCGAAGATCTTCGGGGCCCAGTAGGTGATCCCAGCGAATACCCCGAACACCACGCCGCCGATGATAACGTTGTGAAAGTGCGCGACCAGGAACAGGCTGTTGTGCAGCACGAAGTCCGCCGGCGGCTCGGCGAGCAGCACGCCGCTCATGCCGCCGATGGTGAAGGTGATGAGGAAGCCGATCGTCCAGAGCATCGGCGTCTCGAAGCGCACCCGGCCGCGGTACATGGTGAGCAGCCAATTGAAGATCTTCACGCCCGTCGGCACCGCGATGATCATGGTGGTGATGCCGAAGAACGTGTTCACGTTGGCGCCGTTGCCCATGGTGAAGAAGTGGTGCAGCCACACGATGAGCGACAGCAGCGCGATGGCCATGGTCGCGTAGACCATCGAGGCGTAGCCGAACAGGCGCTTGCCGGAGAACGTCGGCACGACCTCCGAGTACACGCCGAACACGGGCAGCATGAGGATGTACACCTCCGGGTGCCCCCAGATCCAGATGAGGTTGATGTACATCATCGGATCGCCGCCGAGCGAGTTGGTGAAGAAATGCATGCCCAGGTAGCGATCCATCGTCAGCAGGCCGAGCGTCACGGTGAGCAGCGGGAAGGCCGCGACGATCAGGATGTTCGTGCACAGCGACGCCCAGGCGAATATCGGCATGCGCATGAGCGTCATGCCCGGCGCGCGCATCTTGAGGATGGTGGCGATGAAGTTGACGCCGGTCAGCGTCGTGCCGATACCGGATATCTGCAGCGCCCAAATCCAATAGTCCACGCCCACGCCCGGACTGTAGTGCAGCTCGGAAAGCGGCGCGAAGCCGAGCCATCCGGCGTGCGAAAAATTGCCGACCGCGAGCGAGAGGTTCACCAGGACCGCGCCGGCGGCGGTCAGCCAGAAGCTGAGGTTGTTCATCAGCGGGAAGGCGACATCGCGCGCGCCGAGCTGCAGCGGCAGGATGCAGTTCATCAGCCCGATGATGAACGGCATCGCCATGAAGAAGATCATGATGGTGCCGTGGGCGCTGAACACCTGGTCGAAGTGTCCCGGCGGCAGGTAGCCCATGTTGCTGCCGTAGGCGAGCGCCTGCTGCGCGCGCATCATGATGGCATCCGCAAAGCCGCGCAGCAGCATGATCGTCGCCAGGATCAGGTACATGATCCCGATCTTCTTGTGGTCCACCGAGGTCAGCCACTCGGTCCACAGATATTTCCATTTGCCGAAGTAGGTGATCGCCCCGAGGATGACGAGCGCGCAGATGACCATGAAGGCCACCCCGCCCATGATGATCGGGTTGGTGTAGGGAATGGCGCTCAGCGTCAGCTTGCCGAACATTTCAATCTCTCCTCAGGGCACCGGTCTTCGCACCCGAGGTGACGGTGTTCGCCGCCAGCACCTCTGCGCGGCCGGCCGCGAGCTTGCCCATGAGAATCTGCCCGAACAGATCCGGATTCACGTGCCCGTAGTAGGTCACCGGCACATTCGAGCTCGGTTTGTCGAGCGCCAGGTACTCCTTGGCGTCAAGCTTGCGGGTGGACGATCCGACCTTGGCGAGCCACTGCTGGTAATCGCTCTCGGACATGGCCTTGACCTTGAAGGTCATGCCCGAGAAGCCACCGCCGCTGAAGTTGGCCGAAATGCCCCGGTAGGTGCCCGGGACGCTGGCCACCAGATTGTCGGCCGTCTGCATCTTCGCCATGGCGTAAATCTGGCTGCCGAGCCGGGGAATGAAGAACGAGTTCATCACCGTGGCCGAGGTGATGTGGAACACGACGGGCACGCCCACCGGCAGCGCGATCTCGTTGACCGTGGCGATGTTGTGCCCCGGATAGATGAACAGCCACTTCCAGTCCATCGCCACCGCTTCGATGCGTACCGGCTTGTGCGTGGAGGGGATGGGCCGGAACGGGTCGAGCTCGTGCGAGGTGCGCCAGCAGATGACCGCCAGAACGGTGACGATCGCGATGGGGATCGACCACATCACCGCCTCGATCTTGTTCGAGTGCGACCACTCGGGCTGATACTCGGCCTTGGTGTTCGAGGCCCGGTAGCGCCAGGGGATGACGATCGCCAGCACGATCACCGGCACGACCACCAGCAGCATCAGCCCCGTGGCCGTGAAGAGGACCGAGCGCTCCGCGGCGCCGATCGGGCCCGCCGGGTCGAGCAGGGCCATGTGGCAGCCGGCCAGCAGCAATGTTGCCGGCAGCGGCAGGAATCGACGGAATCGAGACCAGAGGTTGCGCTTCATTTGGGGACGGACACCAGCCATGCTTCAAACCGCATGAGCATGGTCCGTCCCCCTGCGGCAAATCCTTAGCCTCCCCTGAATTGCGCTTAATCTTTCTTAATTCTTGCGCGCACGGCTTGCGGATGCACTCAACGAGCGTTTGAGGCGGCGGCGGACGTGCCCCGGCTCACGTTTCGAGCGCCGCGGCCAGGGCCTCGTCCTCGCTCCAATGCGCGCCGGTCTCCATGAGCGTCGTCAGGCGCTCCCCGGGGAGCGCGGCGCGCAGCTGCTCGAGGATGCCCGCCTCGATCATGACTTTGGCCGGGCTACGCCCGGCGAATTCCGAGGAGAAGAATGCGTGCGCGTAGCCGATGAACTGCGCGGCGCGCTCGAAGCGCAGCTCGCGCGCCGCGATGGTCGCCAGATGCTGCATGCCGCCGGCGATCAGGGCCGTGTCGAGCTCGCTCTCCTCGGCGAGCGGCAGGCCCTCGCGCAGCGCCGCATCGGCCGCCTCGAACTCATCGTGCGCGATCAGATAGCCGGCGAGATTGCACAGCGCGTGCCCGAGCAGCCCAGTGCGCCGCCTCGCGCGGGCGAGCGCAACCACCTCGCGCGCCCCGGCGATGGCCTCATCCACGCGCCCTGCGGCGAACTGCACCTCGGCCCGGTAGATGAGCGCGCGCCAGGCCCAGAAATCGGCGTGCGAGCGCCGACCGACCGCGAGGGCCTCATCGAGCCGCGCGCAGGCCTCCTCATACTCCCCCGCCACCGTGCGGGCAATGGCCAGGTTGGTCAGGCACAGCGCATAGCTCTTGGGCTGCGCGCTTGGGGACAGCAGCGCCCGGCCCTCCTCGAGCGCCGCGAGGCCCTCGGCAAGCGCCCCGGTGCGCGCCAGATTCAGCCCGTAGAAAGCAAGCGCCCGGGCCAGATCGAGCGGCTCGCCCGCCTCGCGCAGCAGCGCGACCGCGCGGCGCAGCGCCGGGACGGCGCGTCCACGCGGCGCGCCGGTGGAGAGAAAGCCGTAGCCGTACCAGAGGCGCGCCTCGAGGCCTTTCGGCGTCTCGGGGCCGAGCGCCGCAGTGGCGCGCTCGAGCCGCGCCCGCCCTTCGGGCATCAGCGACAGCAGATACCACAGCAGATATGAGGAAGCCGCCAGCTCGAGCCCGGTCGCCGGATCGCCGTCGGCGCCGAACGCCCAATCGAGCGCCACGCGCACGTTGTCGATTTCGGGACCGAGTCTGTCCAGCCACTCGTCTGAGGGCGTGTGCTCCCAGACGCCAAGCGCCTGGTCCAGCTTGTCGCGGGAATACCGCGCGTGCAGGCGCGCGAGTGGTCCGAACTCACCGCTGTCGGCGAGCTTCTCCATCGCGTAGGCGTGGGTGGTTTCGAGCAGCCGGTAGCGGCGCTCCCGGCCCGTGGAATCGGCGATCACCAGCGACTTGTCCACCAGCTCGGCGATGCGCCCGACCACCTCCCACTCCGGCAGGGCCGCGTCGGCCACCACCTGGCCGGCGGCCTCCAGGGTGAAGCTGCCGGCGAACACCGCCAGGCGGCGCAGCACGATCTGATCCGGCTCCGCGAGCAACCGATGGCTCCAGTCGAGCGTGGCTCGCAGGGTCTGATGGCGCGGCAGTGCGGTGCGGCGGCCGCCGGTGAGCACGTGAAAGCGCAGATCGAGCCGCTGCGCCAGACCATCGATGCCGAGCGCGGCGGAGCGGGCGGCCGCCAGCTCGATGGCGAGCGGAATGCCGTCGAGACGCCGGCAGATCATGGCCACCGTGGGCGCGTTGCGCTCATTCAGCGCGAACTGCGGGTCAGCGGCGCGGGCCCGCGCCACGAACAGCCGCACGGCGTCGTGCCGCTCGGCGCTCGCCAGCTCTGTGACGTTCTCGGCCGGAAACTCCAGCGGCCGCAGCCGCAGCGTGCACTCGCCCTCGATGCCGAGCGGCTCCTGGCTCGTGGCCAGAATGCGCACCTGCGGCGCTGCGCTGAGCAGCGTCTCGGCCTCGCGCGCCGCCGCGCCGATGAGATGCTCGCAGTTATCGAGCACCAGCAGCAGTCTGCGCTCGCGCAGTGCCGCGGCGAGACGCTCGCTGGTCCAGCGCGCCGCGCCGCTTTGCAGGCCGAGCGCCGCGTGCATGGCGCTCGGGACCAGATCCGGATCGGTGAGCGGCGCGAGCTCGGCGAGCCACACCCCGTCGGGGAACTCTCCGAGGGCGGCGCGGGCGGCCTCCAGGGCGAGTCGGGTCTTGCCGATGCCGCCGGTCCCGACCAGCGTCACCAGCCGGTTGTGCCGCAGCAGCTCGCGCACCGTGGAGAGCTCGGCCTCGCGCCCGATGAAATCCGACATCGCCGCCGGCAGATTGGTCGGCGGCGGGCGCGCCTCTGCCTCGGGCGCCGCCGCGCCGGGCTCGTGCACCACCCGCACCTCGCCGGTGAACCGGTAGCCGCGCAGCGGCACGGTCAGTATGAGATTGCGTTCCTTGCCGAGCGCCTTGCGCAGCGCCGAGATCTGCACCTGGATGTTGCTTTCCTCGACGACGATGCCCGGCCAGGCGCGCGCCAGCAGCTCCTCCTTGGTCACCAGATCGCCGCCGGCCTCGATCAGCACCAGCAGGACGTCGAACGCGCGCGACCCGAGCGCGACGGGCTTATCGCCGATGCGCAGCTCGCGCTGGCGGGTCAGGAGCCGAAAGCGGCCGAACTCGAGGCAGGTCGCGCCTCGCGCAATACCGTGCATGCGGATGATGGGTCCAAAGGTATGGGGATGGCGCAACGGCTCGCGGATCCCTCGCGCAAATTGTAGCGCAACTGCGCCGGCCGCGGCCGCCTTCACCGGGGCGCCGCTTCACGGGGCGCGCCCGCCGTGCCGTACGATACCGTTACCATGTCGAGCGCGTCCACTGCGCGGGGGACCCGCGATGCTCACGTTCCGGCAGCGTCTTGCGACCGTCCTGGTGCTGCTGCTCGCGATCACGGCCGCCCGGGCGGAGTCGGCGCCATGCCGCAGTTTCAAGGTCACCGTCGACATTCCGGTGAGCGTGGTCCGGCGCATGGCGCGCGATCCGGCCTGGATGCGCTCGAGCTGGCGCACCATCGGTAGCCGGCTGCACGTCGATGCGGTCGTCATCGAGTGCTGCCGTCCCAGCCTCAGCGCCACCGGCGCCGACCTCTCGCGCGCGAAGCATTGCTTTCTCGCACAGCACGTCGCGGTGGCCGGCGGCAACGGCCAGTTCAATACCCTCGATTACGCCCTGCCCCAGGATCGCGCGATTGCGCGGCGCATCTCGGCGCTGACGGCGCGGCACTTCAACGAAGTCATTCTCGATGATCTGTACTTCTTCAACACCAAGAGCGGTGCCGCCATCGCCGCCAAGAGCAAGCTCACCTGGTCGCAGCACCGGATGCGGACCA
>JAKCEJ010000127.1 GCA_021838065.1 Pseudomonadota bacterium | reverse complement strand
ATCGCGGAAGGCCTCCTGCCAGTTGAGCGAATGCACCACCGCCTCGATCTGCCCGGCAGTGAGCCCGCTGGCGTAGAGCCCCCCGACCACCGCGCCCATGCTGGTGCCGGCGATCGCATCGACCGGCACGCGCAGCTTCTGCAACACCTTGAGCACGCCGATGTGCGCCAGGCCGCGCGCGCCGCCTCCGGAGAGCACGAGTCCGATGCGCGGGCGGTGCGCAGCTCCCGGGCGCAGCGCAGCGGGGTTCGCGACGTACACCCCGGCGCGCAGTCTCGGCAAATGGGGAGCATCCGCCGCGGCAGCGACACGCGGGTGCGCGCCGAGCAGTGCCGCGAGGCCGAGCACGCCCAGGCGCGCGCCGGCCGCCGTGAGGACTTTCATGCGCGGCAGAATATCAGCATCACGGAACGATCTCCCGCCCGAGCGGGTCCCGGGCGGGATGGGGTAGGATACCGCGCTCATGCTGTACCTGATCCTACCGTACGCCCTGTCCATCGCCCTGATCGTCCACTGCATCAAGACCGGGCGGAACTGGATCTGGGTCTGGGTGATGTTATTCCTGCCGCTGCTTGGCGCACTGGCGTACACGGCGGTGGAGATCGTGCCGGAGCTGTTCCGCAGCCGGTCGGCCCAACGCACCGCGCGGGGCCTGAAGAAGGCCATGGATCCGTTCGGGGATCTGCGCCGCTTCGAGCAGGAAGCCCAGGTGACCGGCAACGTGGCGAGCCGGCAGCGCTATGCCGAGGAGCTCGCCCGCCACGGCCGGTACGACGAGGCGATCGCGCAGTACCAGCAGACCCTGACCGGGCTCTACGAGCACGATCCGAACCTCATGCTGGGGCTCGCGCACGCGCAGTTCGACAGGGGCGATGCGCCCGCGGCGCGCGCCACGCTCGAGGCGCTGATGCAGCACAACCCCGGCTTCAACTCCCCGGAGCGGCATCTGCTCTACGCGCGCGCGCTCGAGCAGGAGGGCAATCTCGAGCGGGCCGTCGAGGAATACCGCACGCTCGCGCCCGCCTATCCGGGCGCGGAGGCGGCGGTGCGCTACGCGCAGCTGCTCGATCGGCAGGGCCGGCGGGAGGAGGCGCGCAGCGTCGCCCGCGACCTTCTCGACCAGGCGCGCATCGCCCCGCCGCACTACCGCCGGGCGCAGCGCGCCTGGCTCGATGCGGCATCCCGGCTCGCTTAGCGGCCCCCGCGGCGCATCGCCGCGCGCCCCAGCACCGCGCCGAACTCCTTCTCGCCCTCGCCGCGCGAGAGCGCCTCGAGCAACGAGTCCCGCACCCAGCTGCCGACCGGCATCGGGGTGTTGACGGCCTCGGCGGCCGCGAGCGCCAGGCGCACGTCCTTCAGGCCGAGCCGGGCCCTGAACCCGGCCGGCTCGAAGCGCGACTCGGCGATCACCCGCCCGTAGCCCTGGTACACCGGACCGGGAAAGAGCGTCTGGCCGATGAGCTCGAACAGCGTCGCCGCCTCGATGCCGTAGCCGCCGGCGAGCGCGGCCGCCTCGCCCATCGACTCGATCGCCGCGGCCAGCAGGAAGTTGACGGCGAGCTTGACCACGTTCGCCTGCGCGGGGCGCTCGCCGAAGCGCCAGGTCTTCTGCCCGATGACATCGAACAGCCCCTGCACCCGCTCGAGGTCGGCCGCGGCACCCGCGGCGAGAATATTGAGCTTGCCGGCCGCCGCCACGTCCGGGCGGCCGAGCACCGGCGCGGCGATGTAACCGCAGCCGGCCTCGCCGAGGCGCGCGGCGAGCTCATCGCTCAGCTGCGGGGAGATGGTCGCCATGTTGACGTGCACGATGCCGGCTCGCGCGGCGGGCAGCGCCGCGCCGAGCAGCACCTCGCGCACCACGCGGTCATCGCTCAGGATGGAGAGCACCACCTCGGCATCACACGCCTCGCGCGCCGTGGCCATCACCTGCGCGCCCTGCCCCGCCAACTGTTGCGCCGGCCCGCTCGAGCGGTTCCATACCCGCACGGCATGGCCCGCGGTGAGCAGCCGCTCGGCCATGGCGCGCCCCATATTGCCAAGTCCGATGAATCCGATGTTCATAACCGCCTCCATCTCGTTCAATGCGCCGTGCCTCGCAGCCGCGGCGCGCGCGCCGCCCATCGCGCGCGATGCTAGCATCGTACCTGCGGAGTCCCGCGGGAGGATCCAGGATGAGCGCATTGCCCACCGCCGAGCCGGTCTGTACCGACCGCCCGGCAACGCCACAGCTCGCGACCGTCATCGACGCCCGGCAGCGCGATCTCGGTGACCTGGTGGTCGGCCGCGTGCTGCCCTCGGCGGCCCGCCGGATGGTGGGCCCCTTCATTTTCTTCGATCACATGGGCCCGGCCGACCTGCCGCCCGGGCACGGCATCGACGTGCGGCCGCATCCGCACATCGGACTGGCGACGGTCACGTATCTGTTCGAGGGCGAGATCATCCACCGCGACAGCCTCGGCTCGCATCAGGCCATCCGTCCCGGGGACGTCAATTGGATGACCGCCGGGCGCGGCATCGTGCACTCGGAGCGCACCGCTGCCGAGCGGCGGCGCGAGGGCTCGCGCCTGAACGGCCTGCAGCTGTGGGTCGCACTGCCCGTGGCGCACGAGGAGACCGCCCCGCAGTTTCATCATCATCCGGCCGACACACTGCCCGTCATCGAGGTCGCCGGCGCTCGGGTGCGCATCATCGCCGGAGACGCTTACGGGAGGCGCTCGCCCGTGACGACGCTCTCGCCGCTCTTTTACGCCGACGTGTCCCTCCCGCCGGGGTGCGAGTTCGCGCTCACGGATGCCTACTCGGAGCGCGCAGCCTACGTGATCGACGGACACCTGAGCTGCGAGCGCGAACCGGCCGGCCCGGGGAGCATGCTGGTGTTCGCGAGAGGGGCATCGGCCGTGCTGCGCACCGAGCGCGGTGCGCGCGTGGCGGTGCTCGGCGGCGAGCCGGTCGGCGAGCGGCACATCTACTGGAACTTCGTGTCGAGCTCGCTCGGGCGCATCGAGCAGGCCAAGCGCGATTGGCGCGAGGGGCGCTTCCCGAAGGTGCCGGGAGACGAGCACGAGTTCATCCCGCTGCCGGAGCCGGCCTGAGCCGGCACGCCCCATGAGCGAACTGGCGATCTCGTTCGAGGATATCCGGGCCGCGCAGCGGCGGCTCGAGGGCGTCGCGCACCGTACGCCCGTTCTGACCTCGCGCACCGCCGATGCGCTGTGCGGCGCGCAACTCTACTTCAAGTGCGAGAATTTCCAGCGCATGGGCGCGTTCAAGTTCCGCGGCGCCTACAACGCGGTCGCCCGTCTCGAGCCCGCGCGGCGCGCGGCCGGGGTGGTCGCCTTCTCCTCGGGCAACCATGCCCAGGCGATCGCCCTCGCCTGCCGGCTGCTCGGGAGCCACGCGGTCATCGTCATGCCGCAGGATGCCCCGCGCAGCAAGGTCGCCGCGACCGGCGAGTACGGCGGCGAGGTGGTGTTCTACGACCGCTACCGCGAAGACCGCGAGGCGCTCGGCCGCCGGCTCGCGGCCGAGCGCGGCCTGACCCTGATTCCGCCCTACGATCACCCCGACATCATGGCCGGCCAGGGCACCGCCGCGGCGGAGCTGATCGAGACGGCCGGTCCGCTCGATATGCTCCTCGTGCCGCTCGGCGGCGGCGGGCTGCTCTCCGGCAGCGCGGTCGCCGCGCACGCGCTGAGCCCCGGCTGCGCGGTGCTCGGCGTCGAGCCTGAGGCGGGCGATGACGGCCGGCAGAGCCTGCGCGCCGGGCACATCGTGCACATCGGCACGCCCTCGACCATCGCCGACGGCGCGCAGACCCAACACCTCGGCGAGCACACCTTCCCGGTGATCGCCGAGCTCGTGACCGACATCGTCACGGTGAGCGATGCGCAGCTGGTCGCAGCGATGGCCTGGTTCGCCGAGCGCATGAAGATCGTCGTCGAGCCGACCGGGGCTCTGGCCGCCGCGGCCGCCTTCGGCGGCCGGCTCGGCCTTACCGGCAAGCGCGTCGGGGTGATCCTCTCCGGCGGCAACATCGACCTGGCGCGATTCGCCGCGTTGCTCGCGAGCTCGGAAGCCGCCCGACCCGGTTGAGCTCGGGACTCAGGCGGCGCCGGGCGCCTGAGGCCTCACCCGCGGTGCGCGCGAATCCGGCACCTGCTGGGTGATGCAGTGAATGCCGCCGCCGCCGAGCAGGATCTCGCGCGCCGGCACGCCGATCACCTCGCGATCGGGGCACAGGCGCCGCAGTATCTCGGCCGCCTGCGCATCGGTGCGTGCATCGAGCAGCGGCATCACCAGAGCGCCATTGGCGAAATAGAAGTTCACGTAGCTCGCCGCGAGGCGCTCGCCGGCGCGGCGCGGCTTGCAGGCTTCGCTCGGCGCGAGACCTTGCGATTCCTGTTCGCTCATGTGAAGCGGCCCCGGCATCGGCAGCTTCGCCACCTCGATCAACCTGCCGCGCGCATCGCGCGCGCCGTTCAGGCGTTCCCACGCCTCGTGCGAGCGCTCGTACTGCGGATCGGCCGGCTCGTCGGTCCAGGTGAGGCACACTTTGCCCGGCGCGAGGAAGCAGGCCAGGTTGTCGATGTGCCCATCGGTCTCGTCGTTGTACACGCCGAGAGAGAGCCAGATGAAGTGACTCACGCCGAGATACTCGCGCAACACCGCCTCCATGCGCTCGCGCGTCATGCCGGGATTGCGATTGGGGTTGAGCACACACTCCTCGGCGAGCAGCGCCGTGCCCTCGCCGTCGACATGGATCGCCCCGCCCTCGATCACGATGGGCGCCCGGTAGCGGGGACGCGCTTCGAGCGCGAGCACCTGCGCAGCCACGCGCTCATCCTGATCCCAGGGGTGATACAGCCCGCCCTGGAGCCCGCCCCAGGCGTTGAACCGCCAGTGCACGCCGCGCAGCCCGCCGCTTTCGCTGACGAGGTAGGTCGGACCGACGTCGCGCATCCAGCAGTCATCGTGCGCCAGCGTGACCAGCCCGACGTGCGGGGGCAGCTGCGCGCGCGCCGCCGCGGCATGCGCGGGCGAAACGCCCACGCGCACCGGCTCGAAGCGGCTGATGGCCTCGGCCACGGCGGCGAAGGCCGCCTGCGCAGGACCTGCCCGCTCCCGCCAGTTGTCGGGCCGCTCCGGCCAGAGCATCCAGCAGCCCTCGTGCGCCTCGAACTCCGCCGGCATCCACCAGCCGTCGCCGGCCGGCGTGCCGGGAAGCGCCCCGACATCGAGCGAGCTCATGCGCGCTGCTTGCTGTGCCTGAATCCGTAGAACACGTAGATCGCCCCGCCGACCACGGTCCAGACCACGAGCCGGATCCAGGTCGCATCGGACAGGAAGTACGTCATGCCAAGGCACACCGCCGCCCCGAGCGGGCAGAGCAACCACGCCAAGGGAACCCGGAACGGACGCGGCACGTCGGGGCGGGTGTGGCGCATGACCAGCACGCCGATGCACACCACGGCGAAGGCCAGCAGAATGCCGATCGAGATCAGATCCGCCAGCACATCGAGGGGGAAAATTCCCGCGATCACGGCAGCGCCGATACCGGTGATCGCGGTGGACACGTGCGGGGTCTTGAAGCGCGGATGGCAACGGCTCATCGCAGGCGGCAGCAGCCCGTCATCGGCCATCGACAGCAGGATGCGCGGCTGGCCCAGGATCGATGTGAGGATCACCGAGGTCATGCCGATGATCGTCCCGAGGATCACCAGCGAGCGCAGCCAGGACAGCGCCGGATGCGCATCGAGCGCGATCGCCACGGGCGCTGCCACGTTGAGCTTGAAATACGGCACCATGCCGGTGATGGTCGCGGCCATGGCCATGTACAGCACCGTGGAGATCACCAGTGTGCCGATGATGCCGAGCGGCAGGTCGCGCTGCGGATTGCGCGCCTCGAGCGCCGTGGTGGAGGCCGTATCGAATCCCACGTAAGAGAAGAATATGATCGCGGCGCCCTGAAATACGCCCGTCCAGCCGAAACGCCCGAAAGTACCCGTGTTCGGCGGGATGTAGGGGTGCCAGTTGCCCGGGGAGATGAACTTCAATCCGGCCACGATGAAGACGACGATCACCCCCACCTTCAGCGCCACCATGAAATTCGTGGCCCGCGCGGTCTCCTGGATGCCGACATAACACAACGCGCTCAGGGCCAGCACGATCAGCACCGCCGGCACGTTCACGATCGCGCCCGTGGCCACCAGATGCCCGGCGGCATTCTCCTGCAGCGGCGCATTGATCCACATCGCCGGCAGATGAATGCCCCAGCTGCCGAGCAGATTGGCGACGTACGCCGACCAGCTCACCGCGACCGCCGAGGCGGAGATGCCGTATTCCAGCAGCAGGTTCCAGCCGATGAACCACGCCACCACCTCGCCGAGCGTCGCGTACGTGTAGCTGTAGGCGCTGCCGGGCACCGGCAGGAACGCCGCGAATTCCGCGTAGCACAGCGCCGCGAGCCCGCTGCCGAAGGCGGCGATGCCGAGCGAGATGGTGATCGCGGGCCCCGACTGGTTCGCCGCCACCGTGCCGGTGAGCACGAAGATGCCCGTGCCGATGGTCGCGCCGATGCCGATCGCCATGAGCGCCCACACGGACAGCGCCTGCTTCAGCCGCTCCGCTCCGGCGCGCTCGGGCGCGACCACCGGGTGCACGGCGAAGAGCTTGCGCAGCAGCGATCTTCCCTGCGCGACCGGTGCGTCGCTCTCGGTGGCGTCGTTCATGATCTAGGCAACCCCCGTCGGCCCAATAATTATGGACGGCAAGTGTCGCATAGATGTGGCGGGGCTGCCCGCACGCGGCTCGGGCGGCGCGCCGGGCAGCCGAGGCCCGTGCTACGATTATCGGCCCGCTCGGCCGGCGGGTCTGGATCGATCGAGGAGTTCATCATCATGCCCAGTGCCGCTGCCCCGAACATTGCACCGCCCGCCGCCGGCGCGAAGATCACCATCCGCGACGGCAGGCTCATCGTTCCGGACAACCCCATCATTCCGTTCATCGAGGGCGACGGGACCGGGCCCGACATCTGGCGCGCGGCCGTCCGGGTGATGGACGCGGCCGTGGCGCGCGCCTACGGCGGCCGGCGCAAGATTCACTGGATGGAGGTCTACGCCGGCGAAAAGGCATACAAGCAGTTCAAAAACTGGCTGCCCGAGGAGACGGTTGCGGCCTGCCGCGACTACCTGGTCTCGATCAAGGGCCCGCTCACCACGCCGATCGGCGGCGGCATCCGCTCGCTCAACGTCGCGCTGCGCCAGATGCTTGACCTGTACGTGTGCCTGCGCCCGGTGCGCTGGTTCAAGGGGGTGCCCTCGCCGGTGAAGCATCCCGAGAAGGTCGACATGGTGATCTTCCGCGAGAACACCGAGGACATCTACGCCGGCATCGAATTCGAGACCGGCACGGCCGAGAACCAGGAGTTCCTCGCGCTGTTCAAGCAGCACTTCCCCAAGGCGTTCGCCAAGATCCGCTTTCCGGAGAGCTCGGGCATTGGCATCAAGCCGGTCTCGCGCGAGGGCTCCGAGCGGCTGATCCGCTCGGCGATCGAGTACGCCATCGCCAACAAGCGCCGCAGCGTGACGCTGGTGCACAAGGGCAACATCCAGAAGTTCACCGAGGGGGCGTTCCGCAATTGGGGCTACCAGCTCGCCGAGCGCGCCTTTGCCGCCGAGACCTACACCTGGGAGCAGTGGGAGCGCACCAAGGCCGCGCAGGGCGAGAAGGCGGCCAACGCCGAGATGGACGCGGCCGCGCGCGCCGGCAAGGTCATCATCAAGGACGCAATTGCCGACATCACCCTGCAGCAGGTGCTGACCCGGCCGGCGGAATTCGACGTCATCGCCACGTTGAACCTCAACGGCGATTACCTCTCCGATGCGCTCGCCGCGCAGGTCGGCGGGATCGGCATCGCC
>JAKCEJ010000126.1 GCA_021838065.1 Pseudomonadota bacterium | reverse complement strand
TGTGGCGCGCGCGGGCGATGCCGCGCGCGGGCAGCTCGGCTACGTTGCGCAGAAGTTCTCGCTGTATGGACCGCTCAACGTGCGCGAGAACCTGGAGTTCTTCGCCAGCGCCTACGGGCTGCGCGGGGCTCGGCGGCGCGAGCGGATCGACTGGGCGATGCGCCAGTTCGACCTCACGCGCACCGCCGGCGCGGCGGCCGACCTGCCCGGCGGCTTCAAGCAGCGCCTCGCGATGGCCGCGGCGCTGCTGCACGAGCCGCGCATCCTGTTTCTCGATGAGCCAACCAGCGGCGCCGATGCGCTGGCGCGGCGCTCCTTCTGGCGGCGCATCTCGGCACTCGCCGATCAGGGCGTCACCGTGGTGGTCACGACGCACTTCATGCCGGAGGCCGAGTACTGCGATCACATCGTCATCATGGATTCGGGCAGAGTGTTGGCGCAGGGCACGCCGGCGCAGGTTCGCTCCCTCGCGCCGCGCCAGGGCGAGCTCGAGCCGACCATGGAAGATGCGTTCATCGCCGTGGTCGAGCGATCGCGCGCCGCCGAGGCGGCGGCCGCGGGGGCGGGCTGAGCCATGGCTGTCCGGGCCATGAGCGACGGGCGTGCGCGCCTCGCGCGGGTCCGTACACTGGTGCTCAAGGAATGGCGGCAGATGATCCGCGATCCGGCGAGCATCGCCATCGGCGTCGTGCTGCCGGTGATTCTCATCCTGCTGTTCGGCTACGGGCTGTCGCTCGATGTGAAGAACGTGCCGCTCGCCGTGCTCGACCAGGATGGCTCATCGCTCGCGAGCGGACTGATCGGCGATCTGCGGCTCTCTCCGTACTTCAAGCCCTACACCGTCACCTCGCTGCACTCCGCCGAGCAGCTGCTCGCCGCCGCAAGGGTCGAGGGCATCCTCACGGTGCCGCCCAACTTCGCGCGCGAGGCGCGAACGGGCACCGCCACCGTGCAGCTGATCGTGTCCGGCGCCGACGCCAACACCGCGCGCATCATCGAGGCTTACGTGAGCGGCGCGGTGGCGGGCTGGGCGGCCCGGGAGGCCCCCGCGCTCGCGGGCCCGGTGGGCGTGCAGAGCCGCCTGTGGTTCAACGCTGCCAACGACAGCCGCTACTTCCTCGTGCCCGGACTGATCGTGCTGGTGATGACGCTGATCGGCGCCTTTCTCACCGCCATGGTGGTGGCGCGTGAGTGGGAGCGCGGCACGTTCGAGGCGCTGTTCGTCACGCCGGTGCGCGCCGAGGAGATTCTGCTCGGCAAGACCATTCCGTACTTCGCTCTGGGGATGGTCGGGCTCGCATTGTGCGTGCTCTCGGGACGCTTCCTGTTTCACGTGCCGGTGCGCGGCTCGCTGCTCGTGCTGCTTGCGGTCTCGATGCTCTATGTGCTCGTGGCGCTCGGCATCGGTTTGCTCATCTCCTCGGCGGTGAAGAACCAGCTGGTGGCGAGCCAGCTGACGCTGATCGTCACCTTCATGCCGGCCACCATGCTCTCGGGGCTGCTGTTCGATCTGCGCAGCTTGCCGGCGGCGATCCGCGCGATCACCTACGTGCTGCCAGCCCGCTACTACGTGACGCTGCTGCAGACGATCTTTCTCGCCGGGGACATCTGGACGGTCATCGTGCCGAACGCGCTCGCGCTGCTCGCCATGCTGGCGCTGCTCGCGCTCGCGCTGCGCGCGGTGACCCGCAAGAGGCTTGCCTGAATCATGCTGAACTCGCTGTTGCGCATCGGGGCACTCGCCCGCAAGGAGCTCCTTGCGGTGCTCAAGGACCGGCGCGCCCTGTTGAGCCTGCTGGTGCCGGTGCTGGTGCAGACGATGGTGTTCGGTTACGCGGCGAGCTACGACCTCAACCGGGTGCCGTACGTGCTCTGGTCGCGCGATCAGGGCGAGGCCGCTACCGCACTGATCGCACGCTTCGACGGCACGGGAATTTTCCAGCGCGTGGGCACGGTCGAGCGCGAGCGCGATCTGCGCGCGGCGATCGACGATCGGCGCGCGCTGCTCGCGATCGGCATTCCCGCGGATTTCACGCGGCGGCTGGCCGCCGGGAGCCGCGCCGACGTGCAGCTGATCGCCGACGGGCGCAATTCCAACACCGCGAGCACCGCGCTCGGCTACGCGCAGACAGTGATTGGCGCCTTCAATGCGCAATGGCGCGCCGCGCACGGGGAGTTGGGTCCGCCGGCGCGCCTCACGGTACGCGCCTGGTACAACCCCAACCTGCTCAGCCGCTGGGACATGGTGCCGGGGCTGATCGGCACGCTGACGCTGCTGCAGACGATGCTGCTCGCGGCGATGTCGGTGGCGCGCGAGCGCGAGCAGGGCACCTTCGATCAGCTGCTGGTGACGCCGATCCGGCCGGCCGAGATCATGGCCGGCAAGGCGCTGCCGGCGATGCTGATCGGCATCGCGCAGGCGACCGGGGTGCTGCTGGTGGCGCAGTTGTGGTTTCGTATCCCGTTCGAGGGATCCTTCGCTGTCCTCTACGGTGGACTGGTGGTCTTCGTGCTCGCCGCGGTGGGCATCGGACTGGTACTCTCAGCGCTGTCTTATACGATGCAGCAGGCGATGCTGTACTCATTCCTGCTGCTGATGCCGTTCACGCTGCTGTCGGGCCTCACCACGCCCATCGCGAACATGCCGCGCGTGCTGCAAGACTTCACTCTGATCGACCCGCTGCGCTACGCTATCAACATCGCCCAGCGGGTCTATCTGGAGGGCGCGGGCGTGAAGCTGTTGCTGCCCGAACTGTGGCCGCTGGCGCTGATCGCGACGGTCACGCTGAGCGCCGCGTCCTGGATGTTTCGTCACCGCCTGCAATGACCGTCGTGATGCTGAATAGGGAATCCCGTATGCCCCGCCTGATGTCCAACCGGTCGGCCCGCTGGCTCGCCGCCAGCGCCGTCCTTCTGCTCGGCGGCTGCGCCGTCGGCCCAAATTTCGTCAAGCCGAAGGCGCATGTGCCGGCGCAGTGGTCCGCGACCGCGCGGCGCAACGGCTCGCAGGGCGCCTCGCACGTGAGCACGGGCGAGTCCCCGAGCGTCGCATGGTGGTCGGATTTCCACGATCCGCTGCTCAGCTCTCTGGTGCGCCAGTCCGCCCGACAGAACCTCGATGTGCGCGAGGCTGCGCTGCGCATCCGCGAGGCCGAGGCGCAGACCCAGGCGCTCTCCGGAGCGCTCTGGCCCAGTGTCTCGGCCAACGCCTCGTGGAGCCGCCAGCGCATCAGTACGAACACACCGAACGGCTTTCTCTTCAGCGGCAAGTTTCCCGGACTGCCGCCGAGCATCACCAACCCCTACAACCAGTACCAGCTCGGTCTCGGCGTGTCCTGGGGGCTCGACCTGTTCGGCGGCACCCGGCGGGCGATCGAGGCGGCCAACGCCACGACCCGCGCGGCGGTATTCGACGCCCGCGGCGTCGTGCTCAGCATGCTGAGCGACGTGGCGCAGACTTACATCGAGCTGCGCGGCGCACAGCTGCGCCAGGCCATTCTCAAGCGCACGCTGCGCACCCAGCACGATCTGCTGCAGCTGACGCAGGACCGTTACGATGCGGGACTGACTTCGGATCTGGACGTGCAGAATGCGGCCACCGAGCTCAATACGACGCGCGCGCAGCTGCCGCTCGCCGATGAGCAGGTCACGCTCGACATCAATCAGCTGAGCAAGCTCATGGCGCGTCAGCCTGAGGCGCTGCGCGCCGAGCTGGTGCGCGCCCGGCCGGTGCCGCCGGTGCCGCCGGTGGTGCCGATCGGCCTGCCCTCGGACCTGCTGCGCCGCCGCCCGGACATCCGCGCCGCGGAAGCCAACCTGCACGCGGCCACGGCCGAGATCGGCGTGGCGGTCTCGGAGTACTTCCCGCGCATCACGCTCACGGCCGGCGGCGGCTACCAGTCCGAGGGGCTGAGTCAGCTGATTCAGACGGCGAGCCACTTCGCCTCCTTCGGCCCCGCGATCGACCTGCCGATCTTCGAAGGCGGGCGGATCCACGCGACCGTGCGGCTGCGGCGCCTGCAGGCCAAGCAGGCCGCGGTCGAGTACGCGCGCACGGTGCTGAACGCCCTGAACCAGGTGGAGGATGCGCTGGCGGCCTACGGGGCCGATCAGAGCGAGCGCGTCTCGCTCGAGGCGGCGGTGAAGACCAGCCGCAACGCGCTCGCGCTGGCGCGCCAGCGCTACGAGAGCGGCGTTGCCAACTTCATCGTAGTGCTCGACGCCGAGCGCACCGAGCAGCAGACCGAACTCGCCCTGGCGAGCGCCACCACCGCGGTCTCGCTTGATCTGGTGCGCCTGTACAAGGCGCTTGGCGGGGGCTGGCAGAGCCGAAGCCTCACGAGCGGCGCGAACGGCGGGCCGGGCGCGCACGCCGCAATGCATGATTGAGCGGTCCGCCCCGGGGGGCGGTCTGACATGACTCGAGGTGACCAGACGATGAGCCAGCCATTCGAGACGATCAGCCAGCATCGCTGCTTCGGCGGCACCGTGGGCTTCTACCGTCACCAGGCCGCTAGCACCGCCTGCGCGATGCGCTTTGCGGTGTTCACGCCACCACAGGCGCGCGCCGGGCGGGTGCCGGTGCTCTACTACCTGTCGGGACTGACGTGTACCGAAGAGACCTTCATGATCAAGGCCGGCGCGCAGCGCGTGGCGGCCGAGCTCGGCATGATGCTGGTCGCGCCCGACACCAGCCCGCGCGGGCTGAATCTGCCCGGCGAGAGCGATTCGTGGGACTTCGGCGTGGGGGCGGGTTTCTACGTCGATGCCACCGAGCCGCCCTGGTCGAAGCACTTCCGCATGTACAGCTACGTGACGCAGGAGCTGCGCGAGCTGATCACGGCGCATTTCCCGGCCGATGCGGCCCGCAGCGGCATCTTCGGCCACTCCATGGGCGGGCACGGCGCGCTCGTGCTCGGGCTGCGCAACCCCGATATCTACCGTTCGATCTCGGCATTCGCGCCGATTGCCGCTCCCTCCCAGTGCCCCTGGGGCAAGAAGGCCTTCGGCGGTTACCTCGGCGCAGATCACGGCCAGTGGGCGCAGTACGATGCCACCCAACTTGCCACCGCCATCAAGGATGCGGCCCGCCGCCCGCCGCTGCTCGTCGATCAGGGACTTGCCGACCAGTTCCTGGCCGAGCAGCTGCACCCGCACCTGCTCGAGCAGGCCTGCCAGCGCAGCGGCCTTAAGCTCACGCTGCGCCGGCACGAAGGCTACGATCACAGCTATTACTTCATGTCCACCGTCATGGAGGATCACCTGCGCCATCACGCGCAGATCCTGAGCCGCTGAGCTGAAGCGCCGCGCACGGGACTTTGGCAGGCAAGCCGGCGACTGCGGCCGGATGTCCGCCGCCGCGTCGCTGACCCGTGCCGGAAATTGAACAGCCCCCGGCCCCGCACGCGCGCCGCCGCGCCGGACCCGCCGGCGCGTGCCCATGGCCTTATACTGATCGACCATGCACACATCAGCGGTCGATCGGAGGCATGACGTCCGCCGGATCCTTGCGCAGTTCAAGGACCGTCCAGGGCCGTTGCTCGAGGTCTTGCACACGGTCCAGGCGGCGTTCGGGTTCATTCCGCCGGAATCCATCAGCCTCATCGCCGAGCACCTGAACCTCTCGCGGGCCGAGGTGCACGGTGTGGTCACGTTTTATCACCACTTCCGCTGCGCGCCGCCGGGACAGCACGTGCTGCAGCTGTGCCGGGCAGAGTCGTGCCAGGCCGTCGGCGCCGAGGCGCTCGCGGCGCACGCGCGCGCGCGTCTCGGGGTGGATTTTCACGAAAGCACGCCTGATGGGCGCTTCTCGCTCGAGCCGGTCTACTGCCTGGGCAATTGCGCCTGCTCGCCGGCGGTGATGCTCGACGGGCAGCCCTACGGCCGCGTCACGCCCGAGCGCCTCGATGCGCTGCTGCGCGAGGCGGACGGGGCGGCGGGCGGGAACGAATGACCACGATTTACGTTCCAGGGGATTCCGGCGCGCTGTCACTCGGTGCCGATGCGGTCTGCCGCGCCATCTCGCGCGAAGCGGCCGAGCGGCGGCTCGAGGTGAAAGTGGTGCGCAACGGCTCGCGGGGCGCCTACTGGCTCGAGCCGATGCTGGAGGTGTCGAGCGAGCGGGGCCGGCTGGCCTACGGGCCGGTCCGTGTTGCGGACGTGCCGGGACTGTTCGATGCCCGCTGGCTCGAGGGGGGCGCGCACCGGCTGTTGCTCGGCCCGACCGACGAGCTCGCCTGGTTTGCCAACCAGCAGCGTCTGACGTTCGAGCGGGTCGGGCTGATCGACCCGCACAGTGTCGCGGACTACGTGGCGCACGGCGGCTACCAGGGCCTGCGCCGCGCGCTGTCGATGGATCCGGCCGCGCTGGTCGATCGAATCGTCCGCTCGGGACTGCGCGGCCGCGGCGGGGCCGCCTTTCCGACCGGGATCAAGTGGAAGACCGTCCTCGAGCAGCCGCCGGGCCAGAAGTACGTGACCTGCAACGCCGATGAGGGCGATTCCGGCACGTTCTCCGACCGCATGCTCATCGAGGGCGATCCGCTCAGCCTCATCGAGGGCATGACCATCGCGGGAATCGCGGTCGGCGCGACGCATGGCTACATCTACCTGCGCGCCGAGTATCCGCACGCGTGGCGGACGTTGACTCAGGCGATGGCTGCGGCGTATGCGGCCGATTATCTCGGCGGCGACGTCATGGGCAGCGGGCGGCGCTTCGAGCTCGAGATCCGTGTCGGCGCCGGCGCCTACATCTGCGGCGAAGAGACCTCGATGCTCGAGAGTCTGGAGGGGCGGCGCGGAGAGGTGCGCGTGCGGCCGCCGCTGCCGGCCGTGCAGGGCCTGTTCGGCCGCCCGACGATCGTCAACAACGTGATCACGCTCGCCACCGTGCCGCTCATTCTGCGCGAAGGCGCCGAGTTCTACGCCGGGTTCGGTATGGGCCGCTCGCGCGGCACGCTGCCGCTGCAGCTCGCGGGCAACATCAAGCACGGCGGTCTCATCGAGCGCGCCTTCGGCCTCAGCCTGCGCGAGCTCCTCTATGACTACGGTGGCGGCTCGGCGAGCGGCCGCCCGATTCGCGCCGTGCAGATCGGCGGGCCGCTCGGCGCGTACGTGCCGGCGGCGCAATTCGACACGCCGGTCGATTACGAAGCGCTCGCCGCCATCGGCGCGATGCTCGGCCACGGCGGCATCGTCGCGTTCGACGATACCGTCGACATGGCCCGGATGGCCCGCTACGCGATGGAGTTCTGCGCGATCGAGTCGTGCGGCAAATGCACCCCGTGCCGGATCGGCTCGACCCGCGGCGTCGAGATCATCGATCACATCATTGCGGGGCACGATCCGCAGGGTAATCTTGAGCGGCTCGAGGCGTTGTGCGGGCTGATGGTGCAGGGGTCGCTGTGCGGCCTCGGCGGCATGGCGCCGTTCCCGGTGCAAAGCGCCATGAAGCACTTCCGGGAAGACTTCAGCGCACGCGCGCAGCATTGATGGACGTGCGGCCGCGGGCGGCGCCAGGCGCCGCCGCCGCCGGCGTCGGAGGCAGTGACGATGTTTGCAATTGACTATCATGATCAGGGTACGCCGGCGCCGGCTGCGGGCGCTGCGGTCACCCTGGAGATCGACGGACGCGAGGTCACCGTTGCGGCGGGCACCTCGCTCATGCGCGCCGCGGCGCTCGCGGGGATCGACGTCCCGAAGCTCTGCGCCACCGATACGCTGAAGGCATTCGGATCGTGCCGCCTGTGCCTGGTGCAGATCGAGGGCCGCAAGGGCTATCCGGCCTCGTGCACGACCCTGGCCGAGGCTGGGATGAAGGTTCGCACCCAGTCCCCCGAACTGCATAAGCTGCGCCGCGGCGTCATCGATCTGTATGTCTCGGATCATCCGCTCGAGTGCGAGGAGTGCCCGGCCAACGGGCACTGTGAGCTGCAG
>JAKCEJ010000125.1 GCA_021838065.1 Pseudomonadota bacterium | reverse complement strand
GGCGACCAACGCGCCCAACGTGGTGATCGATGAGCGCTTTGCGGATGCCCTTTTCGGCAGCCCAGACGTCGTCGGCAAGACTCTCAAGTGCAGCATCGGCAAAGGGGTCTGCCGTATCGTCGGCGTGGTCAATTCCATTCGCGACCGTTTCGCACAGCACTATGCCTCCTTCAGCGGCACTGTGTTCGTGCCGGAAGACTTGGACAGTTTCCGCAACTGGGGTGGCGCCACCACGCTACTGATCCGCTCGAGCGCGCCGCCGGCCATCCTTGCCCGGGAAGTCAGAGAGATCATCCGCCGGACGCTCCCCGGCCAGAGCCTACTGCGCTTTACGTCGATGCACGAACTGATCGGCGATTCCGCACAGGGCGCAGCGGCACTCGCGAGCCTGCTGATTGCCTTCGGGCTGCTCGCCTTCACACTCGCCGTCATCGGTACCTACGGCGTCGTGGCGTATGTGACCGGGCTGCGCCGGCAGGAGTTCGCAGTCCGTCAGGCTGTTGGAGCCGCGCCCGCGCAGATTGAATCGCTCGTGCTGGGTCAGGGCTTTCTGCTGTGGGTGCTGGGCTCGCTGGTAGGCGTTGGATGCGCGCTCGTTTTCGCAAGAGAACTTGCCGCGCAGTTGTACCGCGTGAGCATCTTCTCGCCCGGGGCGTATGCGCTGCCGGCAGTCGTGGTGGGGGTGGCGGTGATGCTCGCCTCGTGGGTCCCGGCGCGCGGCGCGCGCAAGCTCGAAATCATTGCCCAGATTCAACCGGAATAGAGACAATGGCCATGCAATTTTCCGAACATCACGGCGCGAGATTGCTGCGACCCTTTCGCAAGCCTGGATTCGCTCTCGCGGTGATTCTGATCCTTGCGCTCGGCATCGGTGCGAACACCGCGACCCTGAATCTCCTCTACGGCTACCTCCTGGCGCCCCTGCCGTATCCGCAGGCCGGCCGGCTGGTGAACGTCTATTTCACCGCCAAGCAGACGCCCGGGAATCTGCAGATGTCGTACCCCACATACTTCGATCTACGCACCGAAACGACCGGGATGACGGATGCCGGCATGGTCAAGACCAAGAACCTCAACCTTGCGTCGGGTGCCCGCCTGGCGCACGTTCGCGGCGCCGCGATCTCGGCTTCCCTGTTCACTACTCTCGGGGTGCGAGCAGCGCTCGGCCGCGTTTTCGGGGCCGGTGCCGATGAACCGGGGGCCGCTCCGGAGGTTGTGCTGAGCGAGCGCCTCTGGTCGCGGCTCTTCGACCGCAGTCCCAAGGCCCTCGGGCGGACG
This sequence comes from Pseudomonadota bacterium, assembly GCA_021838065.1. Classification (GTDB taxonomy): domain Bacteria; phylum Pseudomonadota; class Gammaproteobacteria; order Steroidobacterales; family Steroidobacteraceae; genus 13-2-20CM-66-19. Next base: position 6,667 of record JAKCEJ010000125.1, on the reverse strand, counting down.
GTTCGCCTCAACGGCCGCGCCTACACGGTGATCGGTGTCATGCCGCGCAGGTTCCAGTTCCCCAATGCCCAGACTGACCTGTGGTTGCCCAAGGTAATCAGATCGTTCGATCGCCAGCCGTACAACCTGACCGCCTGGCACGACGCGATGATCGCTCGTCTCGCCCCCGGGGTGAGTCCCCGTCAGCTGGCGATCCAGAGCCAGGCGGCATTGGATCGGGAGATTGCGCATTTCCCCGACCCCACTGCCATTCCGCTATTTAAGACAATGGGAATGCGCATTGCCGTGACTTCTTTGCGTTCGGCGCTGCTCGGGAAGCTTCACGAGCGCCTGATTCTGGCGCAGATTGCAACCGGCCTGTTGCTGCTGCTCGTCTGGTTCAACCTGGCGAACCTGTTCATCGCCCGGGCGCTTGCCCGGCGCGGCGAGCTGATCGTGCGGCGCGTGATCGGTGCCGATACCCAAATTCTGTTCCGCCAGCTCTTTGCCGAAAGCCTGACGCTGTCTCTGGCGGGAAGCCTTGCCGGGGTGCTGCTGGGAGAGGTGCTGCTCAGAGTGCTGTTGCACACAGGTTTCGCGAACAGCGCAGTCGCTTTTCCGCTGCGCGACTGGGCGCTCGCCGCCGCGATTGCGGTAGGGCTCGCCCTGTTATCCGCGCTGGTGTTCTCGTTGGCGGGGCTGCACTTCGTCCGCCGCCAGGATCTCTCCCAAGGACTTCGGGACGCCGATGCGCGCAGCACGGGCGGTCGCGGCGAACATCGATTACGAGCCGCTCTCGTCGTGACTCAGCTCGCGCTCGCCTTCGCGTTGAGCGGACTCGGTGTGATGCTGGTTCACGGTCTGATGAAGCTGGACGCGGTGAGCCTCGGCTTTCAGCCGCGGCACAATATAACCTTCCAGATCCATATGCCCCTAGGGAACGAATCCGGCCAGCGGACCCGCTTGCGCACGCAGCTGACGCAGTTGCGGCGTGCCCTGCTGCGAGTACCGGGCGTTCAGGCGGACACGATTGCGAGTGACGTGCCATTCGATGGACAGAGCATGGGCAATGCAGCCTACCCGAATCCATACGACGGCAAGCACAGGCCCAATGTCTTTCCCATTGTCACTGGCCCTGGTTACCTGCGGACCCTGGGAGTCCATTTACTCTCCGGGCGCATGTTCACTGCGCGGGATGCGGTTTCGAATGCGGGCGAGGCCCTTATTGACGCAACGGCCGCACGCGAACTGTTCGGCAATCTGGATGTCGTCGGACGTCAGTTCAACTTCAACGCCCCAAATGACTCCAAGGCCGGTCTGCTATTTCGGATCATCGGCGTTGTTGCGGACTCCAGAGAGGCGCATCTCGGCTCGCGCAAGCCAATCGGGATCGTCTACATCGATCGAGACCAGGTTCTGCAGATGAAGGGGAGGGTGTTCTCGTGGGCGATCCCCACCTGGTACATAGTCGTCCGCACCCCGCTCAGCACCGCGGCGATTCTGCCGGCATTGAGCAGGATCGTTGCCTCGATCATGCCCGGCGTGCCGATCTATGGTGTGCGCAGAATGCGCCAGCGGCTATCGGCGAAGCTGGCGCCTCGGCGGGCAGTGACGGTGCTGGTGCTGATGTTTGCGCTCGGGGCGTTGTCCGTGGCCGCGGTTGGCCTCTACTCGGTGCAGAGCTACCTCGTCGGCCAGCGCACGCCGGAATTCGGACTGCGCGCCGCCCTCGGCGCGGATCGCGCCCAGTTGCGCGGGCTGGTGCTGCGCGAGGCGGCGTGGCTGCTGCTGCTGGGCTCCGTCCTTGGAATGTGCGGCGTTGTGGTGCTGGGGCGCTTGTTCTCGGCGTCACTCTACGACGTGCCGGGCGCGGATCCGTTCTCGCTGCTGCTCGTCGTGGTGGTCCTCGGCGTGATCACGCTGCTTGCCGGTTGGCTGCCGGCCCAGCGCGCCAGCCGGGTGCCGCCCATGGAAGCGCTACGGGACCGGTAGCCGCCGCAGGCATAATCGGGTCATGGCGAAGCCGGTAATCCTGGTCGCGGATGATGACGCCGATGTGCGTCAGGCGCTGTCGCTGCTGCTGCGCGACTGCGGCTGCGAGGTGGCGACCGCGGCGAGTCCGGCCGAGGCGCTGAGCTCGCTGCGCCAGAGACGCCCCGATCTGGCGCTGCTCGACATGAATTACCAGCGCGATACGACCTCGGGCGCCGAGGGGCTGGCGCTGCTGCGGCAGATCAAGGCGCTCGACAGCGCGCTGCCGGTGGTGATGCTCACGGGCTGGGCCACGGTCGAGCTCGCGGTGCAAGCGATGCAGTCGGGTGCGCAGGACTTCCTGGAGAAACCGTGGGAGAACGCTCGGGTACGCTCCCTCGTGAGCACCCATCTGGCGCTGGCGGATGCCCGCAGCCGGGTGCGCAGCCTCGAGGATGCCGCACGATCCGGCGAACACGAAGACGATGAGCCGGTGTTCCGCTCCAGCGCCATGCGCGAGGTGCTGGAAGTCGCCGCGCGCGTCGCGGCATCCGACGTACCGCTGCTTCTCACCGGCGAGAGCGGGACCGGCAAAGGCCTGATCGCGCGCTGGATCCACCGGCACTCGCCGCGCCGCGACGGCCCATTCGTCAGCGTGAATCTCGGCGGCCTGGCCGAAACGCTGTTCGAGAGCGAGCTGTTCGGCCACGTCAAGGGCGCGTTCACCGATGCCCGCACCGACCGCGTGGGACGGATCGAGAGCGCCCGAGGCGGCACGCTCTTTCTCGACGAAATCGCTAACATCCCGCCGGCCCAACAGGCGCGGCTCCTGCACGTGCTTGAAGAGGGCGTATTCGCGCGTGTCGGAGAGACCGTCTCGCGGCCGACCGACGCACGGATCGTGGCGGCGACCAATGCCGACATCCGCCAGCTGATCGGCGCCGGCCGCTTCCGCGAGGATCTGTTCTTCCGCCTCAATGCCGTGGAGATCCCACTGCCGCCGCTGCGCGCGCGGCGGGACGATGTGCCGCTGCTCGCACGGCATTTCCTTGCACGCTTCGCGCAACCTGATGGGCGCACGCTTTCGCTGAGCGCCGGCGCGGACCGCGCGATCGAGGGTTACGACTGGCCCGGCAACGTGCGCGAACTGGCGCACGTCATGCAAAGAGCGGCGCTGCTCGCCAAGGCCGAGCGGATCGAGATTGCGGACCTGCGCCTCGCGAGTGGCGAAAGCGCCGAGCGCCTCGACAATCTCACGCTCGAGCAGGCGGAGCGTTACGTGGTGCGGCGCGCGATCGAGAGCTGCGGCGGCGATGTCGCCGCCGCAGCGGCGAAGCTTGGCGTAAGCCGCAGCGCGCTGTACCGGCGCCTGGAGAAGCTGCGCGAATGAGGCTCGGCGGCTCGGGGCGCTTGCGCGACGCGGGTCTTGCCACACTGGCGGTGCTGCCGCTGCTGATGCTGGCACTGCTGCCCGCCGCGGGTGTCCGGCTCGCGGCGGTGGCGCTCTGGTGGGCAGTCGGGCTCGCACTGCTCTGGTTCGCGGGCGGGCTCGCGCTGGCCGCCCGGCGCCGCGCCCGTCCCCTGCAGCTGCTGGCGAGTCTCCTGCAGGGGCTGCGCGCCAGCGATTACGGCTTGAGAATCCGCGGCGGCGGCGGCCCGATGGGCGAGGTTGCGCAGGAATTCAACGCTCTGGCGGCGCACCTCGGCGGCGAGCAGCGCCACGGCCGCGAGACCGATGCGCTGCTGTCGCAGCTGCTGGCGAGCCTGGAGCTCGGCGTGCTCGTGGTTGACGAGCAGGATCGGCTCGTCGAACTCAATCCCACCGCCGAAGCGCTGCTCGGCGAGACCGCATCCGCGCTGCTGGGCCGTCCGGCGGGTCAGCTCGGCCTCGCCGAGTGGCTGCACAGCCCGGTGCCGCTCATCGATCGGCGAGATTTCCCGGCGGGGGAGGGACCCTGGGAGGTGCGCCGCGTCATGTTCCGCCGCCGCGGCAGGCCGCATCGCCTGCTCGTGGTCACCGACGTCAGCCGCGCGCTGCGCGAGGAGGAGCGGCATGCGTGGCGGCGGCTGATCCGGGTGCTCGGGCACGAGATCAACAACTCACTGGGCTCCATCCAGACCACCGCGAGCCTGCTGCGGGAGCGCGCATCGCACCCCGACTCCCCGCTCGACGAGGGGCTGGAGCTGATCGAGCGGCGCAGCCGCTCGCTCGGCGGCTTCATCCGACGTTATGCGGATCTGGCGCGGCTCCCGCCGCCCACCCGCGGCCGGGTTGAGCTCGACGGACTGATCCGACACATCGCGGCGCTGGAGGAGCGGGTCGCGGTCACCGTCGATTCCGATGCGTCCGCGGACGTCTTCCTCGACAGGTCGCAGTTCGAGCAGGCGCTGATCAACTTGGTGCGCAACGCGGCCGAGGCGGCGTTGGAGACCGGCGGTGGCGTGCGCATCCGCTGGCGCTCCGACGGAGGGACCCTGCAGATAGAGGTGGAGGACGACGGTCCCGGCATCGCGCACACGGAGAATCTGTTCGTGCCGTTCTTCACCACCAAGCCCGGCGGCAGCGGCATCGGTCTGTTGCTGGCGCGGCAGATCATCGAGGCGCACGGCGGCAGCCTGCGTCTCGTGAATCGTCAGGATACGAGCGGCGCGGTCGCGGTAGTGAGGTTACCGGCGAGCGCGGCCGAGGCGCTCTGAGCGCAGGCGGACCGGCCCGCGGCCGCCCTGTCAGGGTCGCGCCGCTGCGCTCACTCGGTCGCGGCCCTCGCGGGCGAGGGGGCCGGGTAGCGTCTGGGACGGAAGAACAGAATCCCGACCGCCAGCCCGCCGATGCCCACCAGCTTGGTGACCAGATTGAAGGTGGTGATGGCATACAGCCCCATGCCGATGAGGAAGACGGCGCTCACGAAGGGGAACACCGCGATGCCGAGCCAGCGCAGCAGGGATTCCCGGTAGAGCGCGCGGAAGGTCCAGGCCGAGGCGAGGCCGGCGAGGCCGTAATAATAGGCGACCTGCACTCCGATCGCGCTCACGCTGTCCTGGATGATGGCGTTCACCGAGGGCATCAGGCTGGCTCCCCAGAGCACGGCGAGGCCGACGGCGATCAGCAGGTACATGGCGCGCACGGGTGTCTTGGTGTTCCCCCCGCAGGTGCCGAAGGCGGACGGCATGGCGCCATCGCGTCCCATGGCGAACAGCGTGCGCGAGAACTGCAGCATGGTGGTCTCCAGTGTGCCGATGCTGGAGAGGATCACCGCGATGGACGCGAACAGCCCGCCCGTGCGCCCGAGACCCGCCTGGATCGCGATGTTGTAGACGATGTTGTCGGAGAGGCCCTGCGCATCCTTCAGGGTAAACAGGAACAGCGTCGCGAGCGTGAAGCCGACATAGAAGGTGATGGTGATGAACACCGAAGAGAACCCGCCGTTGCCGGCGGAGTGCTCGGCGTTGCGGGTCTCCTCGGAGAGGTTCGCGGTCACATCCCATCCCCAGTAGAAGAAGAGCACCACCAGCGCGGCCGAGGCGAAGGAGGCCGGCGTGTAGCCGAAGCCGAACCAGGACCACGAGAAGGGGTTCACCAGGTGGGTGAAGCCGGCGTGCACGAGGGCCACGGTCAGCACCAGAGCGAGGATGGCGAGCTCGATCGAGCTCAGGATGAGCTGCACTTTGCTCGTGACCTCGATGCCCTTGATCAGTACGAAGGCGATGATGAGGAACCACACGGTGGCAACCCCGGTGGTGAGCACGACGCTGCTCGCGAGGCCGGGATCGATGAAGTCGAGCGTCGAGGTCGCGATCGGCAGCGAGCCGGTGACCATGAACACCATCGAGGCGACGAGCAGCGCCCAGCCGGAGAAATAGCCGAGAAACCGACCGAAAGACGCCGAGGTCCACTGATAGGCGGCGCCGGCATGCACCGTATGGCGGTTCAGCGCCTTGTAGGCGACCGCGATGCCGAGCATGGGGACCGCGAAAATCACGAGCGCGCCCGCAGAGAGCGCACCGGCGGTCGCGAGCAGGGCGGCGGTGCTTACCGCGATGGAATAGCCCGGCGCGCTGCCGGCCACGCCCATGACGAGCGATTCAATGAAGGAAAGCGACCCCGCTTTCAGCTGGGTACTCATGCAGTCGGTCTCTTGGATTGCGCTCGGCGAGGGGCCTCGAGGGTGATCGAGAATGTAGCAGTGCGAGGCCCACGGCGCTCCAGGTTTCCATGCCGCGCAGGACTCGCTGGCCTCGCGCATCACCGCCCGACGCATCACCCCCACCTGAGTCCGAGTCCCCGTGGCATTCGGCTCTCGAGGTTCCGTCCGATTTGGGGGAGCGCGCAATGGCCGGCGGCGCCGGCGCAGGGAATATTCGCATTATGTTCAATGACTTGCCGTGTATCCGCGGTCAGGAGCCGCCGCTGAGCGGCCGGAACGGCCATGCGGGGCGCCTGTGCGGCCGGCCGTGAGGCGCGGTGCAGACCCGTTCAGCTTGCGCTCAGGGAATTCGCGCGATGCTGTGCCCGCGGCTCGAAGCCGCGCGACCCGAGGTTCCCATGAAACGCACGATCATCGCCGGCATGCTGCTGACCCTCTTTGCCAGCTCGCTGGCGCTTGCCGACCCGCCGCACTGGGCCGGACACCATGATGGCCGTGACCATCGCGAGTGGCACCATCACGATCACCGGGGCGATCACCGCGATCATCGCGACTGGCGCGAACGCCGCGAT
>JAKCEJ010000124.1 GCA_021838065.1 Pseudomonadota bacterium | reverse complement strand
GGCCTCGCGCTCGCGAGCAACGGACAGCCCTACCACCATCAGCGTGACAACCTGCGTCAGCACCGCGATGATCCCGGGCACAATGAACCACTGGGAACTGAGCGTCGGATTGTATTGGGCGCGCACGTCAAGAACGGCTGGCGCAGGGGGATCGCCATGCGAGCCCATCCATCGCAGACTGAAATTCGTAATGATCGAGTTGGCGTACCCGAGAATGATGAGGGCCGTGTTCGAGTCGCGGCCATCGACAATGAGCTGCACCGCAGCGGGTCGGTGCGTCAGGAGATCCCGGGTAAATCGGCGGTCGATGGACAGGACAAGGTCCACTTTGCGCGAGTCGATCAGCGGGTCGATCTGGCGAGCGCTTTTCAGCGAGGCAACCTGCTCGAAGATGCGCGACCCCAGGAATTGGGCGACGAGATCGCGCGAGGCTTGACTGTGATCCTGGTCATAGACCGCAATGGGCACACGGTTGAGATCGAACGTCGCTGCGTAGCCGAACACGATCAGCTGCAGCAGCGGCGGAACGACCAGGACCATTCGGCTCTTGGGATCCTTCAGTACCGCAAGCAGTTCCTTGACGATGAGCGCAGATACGGCTCGCCACATACGCTTCAGTCCAGACGCTTGCGTGCGCCGAGGCGTGCGGCGCCTAGAAATATGGACGCCATGATCAAAAGGGCGAGCGCGTTCGGCAGGATCACGGACCAGACGTCGCCGGCGAGAAACTCGCTCTGCAGGATCACAACGAAATAGCGGGCCGCGACGATATGCGTGATCAGCCGGACTGCCCAGGGCATGCTGCCGATGTCGAATATGAATCCCGACAGGATGAATGCCGGCAGAAATGTCACGATGACGGCGATCTGTCCGGCGACGAACTGGTTGCGGGCGATGCTCGAGATGAGAAGACCCATGCCCAGAGCGGCGAGCAGGAACAGGGCTGATGCTGCGGTCAGCACCAGGAGCGACCCGCGGAACGGCACTCCGAACAGCGTCACGGCCAGCACGAGCGTCGCGAGCATGCCGCCCATCCCGAGCACGAAGTACGGCAATAGCTTCGCGAGCAGGATCTCGCGAATGCTCGCGCGCGTCACCATCAGCGCCTCTAGCGTGCCACGCTCCCACTCTCGGGCGATGACCAGGGCGGTGAGCAGCGCCCCGGTGAGCGTCATGACGATAGCAATCAGACCGGGTACCAGGTAGTCGCGGCTGCTCACGGCGGAATTGAAGCGGACGCGTGGCTGCACCTCGATGGGCAGCCCGGCAGTTGCTCCCAGCACTCGGCTGCGCGCAGAGAGCCAGGTCGCCCAGGTCTGCTGCAGGTAGCCTTCGATGAGACGGGCGGTATTCGCATCGACCCCGTTGACGATCACGCCGATGGGCGCATCGCCCCGCGAGGACAGCTGGCGTGCGAAGTTGGCGCGCAGCCAGATGATGCCGCTGACCTCGCGCGCGTCGAAAGCTCGATCGGCGGCCTGAATCGTATTGAAAGTCTCCGTCGTGAAATACGGTGTGCCGCCAAGTTCGGATACGAAGCTCTGGGTGATCGCATCCGGCTGCTCGATCACCAACGCGAGGGGGACGTGGTGCGGATCGAGCGTGACACCGTAGCCGAAGATCACGAGCAGGATGGCTGGCAGCAGAAACGCGATTGCGAGCGCCGAAGGGTCGCGCACGATCTGCAGCGCCTCCTTGCGCAGCAGTCCCTCAATGCGCTCGACGGACGCTCTCATGCGGCCTTCGGCTCTGCGGCCGCCTCCAGCAGAGCGATGAAGGCATCTTCCATGGTCGGTTGCGGATGCTCCGCAGTTCGGGCACGCTCCTTCAGACTTTCCGGGTCGCCCGCGGCGAGCACTCTGCCTTGCGCCAGCACCGCAAGGCGGTCGCAATACTCGGCCTCCTCCATGAAGTGCGTGGTTACCAGCACCGTGACGCCGGATTCCGCGAGCGCGTTGATTCGACGCCAGAATTCGCGCCGCGCGAGCGGATCGACACCCGAGGTGGGCTCGTCGAGAAAGAGGATCTCCGGTTCATGCATCAGGGCGCAGGCGAGCGCCAGTCTCTGCTTGTAGCCGAGCGGCAGATCCCGGCTGACCGCATTGACGTGCGGGCCGAGCACGAATTCCTCGACCGCCCAGGCAATACGTGCGCGGCGATGCGCATCACGCAGCCGGTACGCACTTGCGAAGAAGCGCAGGTTCTCGGCGACCGACAGATCGGCGTACAGCGAGAATTTCTGTGCCATGTAGCCGATACGGCCACGCGCGGAGGCGGCGGCGTGGCGCAGATCGTACCCGGCCACACGAAGCGTGCCGTCCGAGGCCGGCAGCAGGCCGCAGAGCATCCGGAAGGTCGTCGACTTGCCCGCTCCGTTCGCGCCCAGCAGGCCGAAGACCTCGCCGCGGCGCACCTCGAACGAAATGGAGTCTACGGCAATGAAATCTCCGAACCGGCGCGTCAGCCGGTCCGCGAAGATGACCGGCTGCTCGGACGCGGATTCTTGTTGCCAGTCAGGTGGCTGGGCGTTGTTCACGCCGCGCATTGCTGGGATCTTGTCGCGTGCGATAGCCTGCGCCGGGGGTGGGGAAGATGCGGGAGTCGACCGGATCTCTGCGACGAAGCTGTCCTCAAAGCGGGGTGGTACCGCAACAATGCGCAGCGGCGTCCCTCGTGGCGGCAGCGCCTCAAGTGGGGGTTGCGCACCAGGCTCGGTCACGATCCGCACGAACGCGCCTTGGATGGTGGCGTCAAGCACCCCTGGTGTGCGGGCCAGCTGCTCCTGAAGCTGCCGCTTGCTGAGGGCCGCAGCCGAAACGTGAAAGCTGCGCCCGCTGCTTCTCGCGGCAAAGCCGGCCGGGTCGGTGGCGGCAACGAGATGCCCCTCATGCAGCAGCAGTACCCTCTGACAGCGCTCGGCCTCATCGAGGTAGGATGTGCTGAGCACGACCGTCAACTGTTCCGTGAGGACCAGATGATCGATGATCGCCCAGAGCTCGCGCCGCGAGACGGGGTCGACGCCGACGGTTGGCTCATCGAGCAGCAGCAGTTCGGGTATGCGCACCAGCGTACAGGCGAGTCCCAGCTTTTGCTTCATGCCGCCCGAAAGCCGGCCCGCGAGCCGCCCCAGGAACGGTCCAAGCCCCGTCATGCGCAGCAGCTCGCCGCCTCGCGCCTGCCGTTCAGCCGCCGGAACGTTCTGCACTTTCGCATAAAGATCCAGGTTCTCGCGCACGGTGAGGTCTTCGTACAGACCGAATCGCTGCGGCATGTAGCCGATGCGGGCCCGGGCCTCATCGGGACTGCGCGCCACGTCGATCCCGAGCACCTCAATGCGGCCGCTCTGCACTTTCAGTAACCCCGCCGCAAGCCGCATGAGCGTGGTCTTTCCCGCTCCATCAGGACCGACCACGCCTGTTACGGCGCCGCGCGCCGCATCTGCAGTGACCTCTGTGAGAGCGGCGGCGGTCCGCCCCGCGCTGACGAACTCGTGGGAAACCTTCTCCAGCCGTAGTGCAGCTGGCAATTCACTCTCGGCGGGCATGCGTCTCTCCGCATGAGGGTGTCGTGGCAGGACTGCCGCCGGCTGTCCCGATATGACGAGTGAGCTCGACAGTCACGGTCGCCGGCATGCCGAGACGTAGCTCGCCGCGGGAATCGCACGCGTAGATTCGAACTTGATAGACCAGCTGCGTGCGCAGCGCCGAGGTCTCGACGGTTTTGGGCGTGAACTCCGCTGTTGGCGAGATGTACCCGATCCAGCCGCGGTAGCGGCGTCCTGGGAAGCTGTCTGTCGTGATCACCGCGGGCATGCCCAACGCAATCTTGCCGAGGACCGTCTCCGGCGCGTAGGCACGCACCCACAGCGGCGAGGTCAGTGCGATGGTGTACACGGGCGTGCTCGGCGAAGCCATGTCGCCGGGCTCGAGAATGCGGTCCTCGACGATGCCATCGGCCGCGGCGTAGAGGCTCGTGTCGGTCAGCTCGCGCGCGGCAAGCGCCTGCGCGGCAATGGCGGCACCGTAGGCGCTGCGCGCTGCAAGGATGTCTTCGTGCCGCGGTCCGAGGACGGCAAGCCGGTATGCCTGCAGTGCGGCGCGATAGTTCCCGCGCGCGGAGCGCAGCCCGGCCCGCGCATCATCGCGATCCTGTATCGAGGCGATACCTTGCGGCATGAGCTTGAGCGTGCGTGCGTAATTGGCCTTCGCATTCTGATAAATCGCCCCCAGCCCCTCCATGGTCGCTCGGGCTTGCGCGATCTCCTGCGGGCGGGAACCGTGCATCAGCCTGAGCAAGACCGCCTTGAGGTTCGCCGCTCTGTGCTTCGCCTCGGCGAGGCGGGCGATGTAGCGTGTGTCGTCGATCCGGGCGATGAGCTCGCCCTTGCGTACTGAAGAGCCCTCGGTCACAAGCATCTGGGAAACCGGACCAGAGTCGTTGAATGCCGGATGCACTTCCCAGATGTCCACGTTGCCATAGAGGGTCAGGGTGTCTGCGGCGCTCGCGGGGTGCAGCCACCGGTACAGCAGACCACCCACAACACCCAAGAGCACGACTGCCCCGACGATGATGAGGCGACGTTTGTTCATGGGCGTCTCTCTCTATCGGGCCGGCCCGGGTGTCCGGCTCGCGCCGCGCACAAGCGTGGACACAATCCCGAGCTGTTCCACCACCCGCCGCCGAGCGCGACGAGCAGCTGCGCGCTGTCGGCATAGCGCTGCGCCGTTGCGCGTGCGTAGCCGAGCCGCGCCTGCTGGTAAGCCCGCTCGGCATCCAGTAGCTGCAGTATGTTGCTGCGGCCCGCCGCGTAGCTTACCCGCTGCAATTCGAGGGAGATTCTGGCGGTGTCGAGCGCTTCATGTTCGGCAGCCGCCAGCTGCGCGTCATTGCCGAGCGCGCGCAACGTGTCGGTGACTTGTCCAAATGCCGCCAGGACAGTCTGCCGATAGAGGGCGAGGGATGCTTTGAGCGCGTCAATTGACGCACGTCGCTCGGCGCGCAGCGCGCCGCCGTGAAAAACCGGTGCCGTCAGCGCGCCGAGGGCTGCCCAGACACCGCTCGAGGAGCCGAAGAGTGCCTCGGGCCGCAATGCAGCGGTGGCGAGCGAAGCGGATAACACAATGCTCGGGTACATCCGAGCCGTCGCGATGCCGACCTGCGCACTGCGGACGTGAACCTGCTGCTCAGCCGCCAGGATATCCGGCCGCTGGCGTACGAGTGCGGACGGGAGGCTGAGCGGTAGCGCGCTCGGGAGATGGAAGTCCGCCATGCGGAAAGCGGGCGCACGCCATTGGCCCGGCGCCTTGCCGGCGAGTATTGCAAGTGCGTCCTCGGACATCGCCTCCTGCTGACGCAGCGACGGCAGTAGCGCGCGGTCGCTGGCGAGCTGTGTCTGTGCCGCGAGGACGTCAGTACGGGGCGCACGGCCGACGTCAAACTTCCGTCTCACGAGCGCCAGGTTCTGCTCGTCATCGGAAACGATCCGCGTGAGCGCATCGATCTGCAAGCGTAGCCTCGCCAGATTCAATGCCTCCTCGACTGCATTGCCGGTAATGGCGAGGTATGCAGCGGCCAGCTGATCGCGCTCGAGTTCTGCGCCCGCTTGCCGTGCTTCTACGCCCCGCCGGCTCAGTCCGAATACATCGGGCGAGTAACTGACCGTCGGACCGAGAGAGTACAGGTTGAACGTAGGCAGTCCGTGCGCACCCGGCAGATTCCCAAGCAGCCCGAGTGCAAACGCCGGGCCCTTCTGGCGCCCAGCCGTCGCGCCGATGTCCAACTGGGGAAAGTAGGCGCCGCGCTCTGCGAGCGCGGCCTGTCGGGCCTGCGCGAGAGTCGCGCGTGCGGCCGCCAGTGTCGCGTTGTCAGCGAGCGCCTCGCGCAGGACGCGATCAAGCGCACGGGAGTGAAAGAGCGCCCACCACTGTGCGGGAATCGTGCGGCCGATAATCAGGTGTTGTGGCGGTTCACCGTGACCCGGGGTGAGCTTCGAGGCAATCCGCGCGCTCGCGTAGGTGGCGGCGGTCGGCGGAGGCGGCCGCGCGAAGCGAGGCCCGACGGCGCACCCGGACAGCGCCAGTGCGGACGCAAGAACGACCGCTGGAGCGCCGCTTGCAATGCGCAGACTTCTGTACGCCGCAGGCGCCTTTGACCAATCCTGGATCGTGTGCACGATAAATGGCATGGCTCCACGTCGCGAGACGCATGGCGCGATGCCTGGGCCGCCTCAGCTTGCCACTTGTGGATGATCCGGCCCGTCTGAGGACAATGAAATAGGTAGAGGTCACGGGGCCTTTCGCGATGCGAAAAGCATTCACGAACATCGCCGGGTGGCTCATCTCAGCAGCGGCGCCGCGCGCACTGGCCGGAAACGGCGTGCATTCGGGCGGCGGATGATCCGGCCCTTGACGCGCGCACCCTCGGCCACGGCGTCATAGATCGTTCTGTACTGGCGCACGTGCTGATGCAGCAGCTCAAGTCTGTGATCGTCCGCATCCGTATCGATGATGAGCTCACGGGTGAGCGTTGCCATCTTGGGCGGACCGTCTGGTCGCACGCCGTGAAGTGCCAACTCGACGGCGCGAAGCCAGAGCTTGAGCATGGGTGCCGTCCGCTCGATGTTCTTAATCATGCACGCGGCAACGGCCGCGAGGAGCAGTTCCGCCGGATTGAAGGCTTCCAGGCGCCCCTTGGTGTCTGTATCAAGAGTCAACCGGGCCGCCTTGCACGTGGCTTCGCTGCCGTCTGCGTCGAGGCGGCGCGCTGATGCGGCATTCCGGCATGAGCTCTCCGCGATCAGACGGTTTCCGGCGCTTGAAGAACGGGCACGTGATCCTGCGGCATGTTGGAGAGCTCCTCGTCCGTCAGCCGGGCGTAGATCTCGACGAGATTACCGTCCGGGTCTTCGAGCCACAGTTCGTGCAGCGGAGCTTCCTGCCAAGTCGTCCGCGGCGGTTTCACGACGGACGCACCGAAGTCGCGGGCCCGATGGTAAACGTCGATCACGGCCGCTTTGTCCCCGACGTCGATGCCGAGATGACAGAGCGTGTCGTGGTGCAAGGCATTGCCATCGGAGGCTATCGAAACGAACTCGAGTTGAAGATCCTCACGGACGAATGTGGAGCATCGATGCGTCCATTCGCTGGGCTATGTCGCGAGAAGCCAGGCATAGAATCGCGCGCTGCGCGGTGATTGCGTGACCCGGATGCTGGTGCCGAATTCCCTGGATTACGGTCCTGCGGGTAGATCGAGCAGCGTCGCCAGGATGTCCAGGCGCGCACGAATCTGGTCCCGGGCGCTGCGGAATCTCTGTCGACATTCCTCGGGAGAGAGAGCCGGGTCCGTCGGAGCGGGGTCGGGGATCGGCCAGTGCAGCCGGCGGGTTCCACCCGGAAGAACCGGGCAGACTTCATCGGCGCAGAGCGTGACGACCAGATCCAGCCGCGCCGTATCGATCTCATCCACGGATTTCGACCGGTGCCCCGAGATGTCGATGCCGACCTCCCGCATCGCCTCAATGGCGTACGGGTTGACCTTGGTGGGTTGCGAACCGGCGCTCAGCACGTCCACACGATCGCCGAGGAGGTCCCGCGCAAGGCCCTCGGCCATCTGGCTGCGGGCGGAGTTGGCGACGCACAGAAAGAGAATGCGTCGGGTCATGCGCGCTCCCGTCCACCAGGGCGCGCGTTGGGACTGGCTTGACCGGAGGCACTGCATGGCAGCGTACCGGACCGTTCATACCAGCCTTTGGTGCGGTTGACGATCCGTACGACCGAGAGCATCACGGGTACCTCGACCAGCACGCCGACGACCGTTGCGAGGGCGGCCCCGGAACCGATTCCGAAGACGCTGATCGCAGTGGCTACTGCGAGCTCGAAGAAATTGCTTGCGCCGATCAGGGCAGAGGGCGCGGCGACGCAATGCGCTTCCCCCAGGGCTCGATTGAGGAGATAGGCCAGTCCGGCATTGAAATAGACCTGGATCAGGATGGGGACGGCCAGCAGAACGATCACCAGCGGCTGGC
>JAKCEJ010000001.1 GCA_021838065.1 Pseudomonadota bacterium | reverse complement strand
GCTGTCCTGGCCGTCCGCATCCACGACGCGCACGGTCTTGCGGCGTATCTCGGCGACGTCCCCCTCCTCGAGAAACATGAAGCGGCGGGTGACCGGCAGCAACGCCGCGACATCCGAGGCGACGAAGTTCTCCTCGACGCCGAGACCGATGACCACCGGGCAGCCCTCGCGGGCCGCCACCAAGCACTCCGGGTCCTGCTCGCTGACTACCGCGAGCGCATAGGCGCCCTCGAGCTCCGCGACCGTGGCGCGTACCGCCTTGAACAGGTCGTGCTGCTGCTGCACGTGAAAATGGATGCGGTGCGCGATGACTTCGGTGTCGGTCTCCGAGGTGAAGCGGTAGCCGCGCCGCTCGAGGTCGGCACGCAGCGCTTCGTGGTTCTCGATGATGCCGTTGTGGACGATCGCAAGCCCCTCGAGGGAGACGTGCGGATGCGCATTGCGCTCGCTCGGGACGCCGTGCGTGGCCCAGCGGGTATGGGCGATGCCGGTCGCGCCCGCGGCCGGGACGGACTCGAGTGCCTCCATGAGGTTCTTCACCTTGCCGACCGTGCGCACCCGTGCGAGCCTGCCGGCATCGATCACCGCAAGGCCGGCGGAATCGTAGCCGCGGTACTCGAGGCGGCGCAGGCCCTCGATCAGGACCGGGACGATATTACGCTCGGCAATCGCGCCGACGATTCCGCACATGGCTCAGACCTTCGCTGCCTGAAAGGGCCGACAGTTTGCCTGAAGTGGCGGTCCGGCGGCAGGAACGGTGCACACTTCGAGCGCGAGCTTGAGCTTGGTAGTGCGGCTCAGGCGGCCTGATCTGCCGGCGTGCAGGCCGCGCGCCGGCAGTGGCAGCGGCTGAAGGCCTCCCAGGCGGGCGGGCTCATGTACCTGCGCAGCACCTTCGGGCCGACTGACCGCAGGTCCACCAGGATAAGGCAGTCGATGGCGTCTGCGAACGCGGCGTCGATATTGAATGCGAGCATGCGGCCGCCGAGACGCAGGTAATGACGCAACAGCACCGGCACTCCCTTGCCGTCCGGCTCGAGACCGGCGATCACTTCCGAGAGCCCGTCGATACCGCGCGCACAGCGCGGGTCGAGCCCGAGGGTGCGTAGCGACAGGCGGGAGCGGAACGGCCGCTTGGCGCGAATGCCCGCGGCCAGAGGATCGTAGCCGCGGGCGCGCAGAAAGGCGACCAACAGCTCGCGGGTGAGCGGCTGATAGTCGCTGCTGACGCTGACCGGCCCGATCAGCCGGGTGTAGCGGGGATTGCGACCGACATATTCGGCGATGCCCTTCCAGAGGAGCATCAGGGCGGCGAAGCTCTTCTGGTAATCCAGGCCCACGAACGAGCGGCCGAGCTCGAGCGCGGGACCCAACAGCCGCAGGAACAGCGCGCCGTAATCGAACAGCGTCGAGCTGTAGAGCCCCTCGCGCCCCAAAGTGCGGCTGATCACGTCGGTGCGGGCCAGGCGATATGCGCCGGCGATGCGCCCTGCCGGCTCGTCCCACAAAATCAGGTGCTCGTACTGGGCATCGAACCGATCCAGATCGCGCGCCCGGCCGGTCCCTTCGCCCGCCGCCCGGAATGTGATCTCGCGCGCGCGACCGAGCTCCAGGAGAGTCTGGGGAATCTGCCGCGCCGTGGCCAGGTGCACCCGCAAAGACCCGGCGCTCGCCAGGAGCGAGTCCGGCGAGAGCGCCGCGATTTCGCGGCGCAGCACGCCGGTTTCAATCGGCGGGGCGATCGGCTCGGGGAGCGCGGTGTGCGTCCGGCACGGCGCGTAACCTGGCTGCAAACGGTAGGCGCTGAGGCGCAGAAACGCGGCCAGGTGCGAATCGGACCCGATGCGCCGGCAGCGTTCGGGTGAAATTGCGGAACCGATGCGCAACTCGACGCGCATGCCGGCTTTGTTGGCCAGCTCGTTCGGCAACAGTGCCGTCCGTAGCCGCGGATGCACCAGGCCCGCGATCTGAAACAGCGTGCTGTTGGACCCGGAGATGAACATCGGCATCACCCGCACGCCCGCGCGACGCACCAGCCGGGCCGCAGTCGCGCTCCAGGGCGGGTCGGTGACCGTCCCGCTCTCGAGGCGCAGATGCGATACCTCGCCAGCGGGGAACAGCAGCAGGGCGCCGCCGCTGGCGAGCCAGCGCAACGCCGCTCGCACCCCTCGCCCGTTGGCGCGCACGGCCTGCGGGCCGCCAAACGGGTCAACCGGAATGACGAGCGGGCTCAGCTCTTCGAGTCGGGCGAGCTGCGCGTTGGCCAGGATCCGCAGATCCCGCCGCCTGCGCCCCACGATGGCAATGGCCGCCAGGCCGTCGAGGCCACCGAACGGATGGTTCGCAGTGACGATCACCGCGCCGCTCGCAGGAATCTGCTCCGCGCTGTGCTCCGTCAGAACCTCAACCTTGAGCGCGCGCAGCGCCTGTTCGGCGAGCGTGTAGGGATCCGCCGCGTGGCGCACCTGCTCGCGGATGCGGCGCAGCCTCGCCAGCGCCGGAATCCAGCGCGGCGCAAGGCGCGCCCAGGGGATCGGTGGGGCGGCGCCGGCCGGCGTGGGGGTCTCGCGCATGCGTCTCTCCGGTAGACTCATCAGCACGGATTGGCGTGCTCGGGCAGCCTAATCGGCGCAGATGACAGCCAGATTGCCGCATCGGCCGGCTGAGCCTCGGTGATTGCGGATGGACCCGGACTCCGCCGCCGCCTAGCCTGTGGCCGTGACCGCGCAGTTCCGCGCCCCGCTCCCGTGCCCCCCCGACGTGCGGCACATCGCTCGGCAGAGCCTTGCCGAGGCGATGGCCCTGCTCGAGCGCCGTCCGTTGTCCGATCGCTCGGTACATGCGGTGCGCAAGGACCTCAAGCGGGCGCGCGCCATGCTGCGGCTGATGCGCGCTGCGCTGGGAGACGAGGCCTATCGCCGCAACAATGCCGCGTTGCGCGACGTGGCGCGCGCTCTGGGCGAGGTTCGCGACAGCAAGGTGCTGCTCGATACTCTGCAGAGCCTGCCGAAGCGCAGCGCGGTGGCCCCGGACCGATCGCGGGCGCAGCTGCGCGCGCGCTTGCGGCGCGAGCACGTGCACTCGCGCGGCACCCTGCGCGGCAACGGGACGAGCGTCAGGCGCTCATACAAGTCGTTGCGCTCGGTCCGGCACAGTTTGTCGCGCGTACCCGCGGACTGTTACGACTGGCCCGTGTTGAGGCAGGGTGTCTGCCGGGTTTACGGACGCGCTCGCATCACGCTCGGGCGCGTTCGGGCGCACCGTACGGCCGAGGACCTGCACGAGCTGCGCAAGCAGACGAAATACCTGTGGCATCAGCTCGAGGCACTCGCGGCATCGGACGGCGGCGGGACACGCTCGCTTGCCGCCGCGGCGCACCGTCTGTCGGATCTCCTCGGCGATGACCACAACCTCACCGTGCTGCGCGGCAAGGTCCTGCAGGCGTCCTTGGCACCGAGCGCGCAGAAGCGCCTGTTGGCGCGCATCGATGCGCGGCGAGAGCGTCTGATCGGGCGGGCTCTCCTGTTGGCTCGGCGGATATTTCGCGACCCGCCGGCGAAATTCGCGGCGCGGGTCGCGGCGGCGCCGCACTGACGGCGGTTGCCCGGCGGCTACTTTTTCTTCGGCTTGACCGGCCGCCGCCAGCCTTCAATCGTCGTCTGCCGCGCGCGGGCGATGGTCAGCTTACCCGCAGGGACCTCGCGGGTCACGGTCGAGCCGGCGGCGATCGTGGCGCCCTCGCCAACGGTGATGGGCGCGACCAGTACGCTGTTGGAACCGGTGTGCGCCTTATCCCCGATGCGCGTGCGGTGCTTGTTGGCGCCGTCGTAATTGGCGATGATGGTGCCGGCGCCGATGTTCACGTGGGCGCCGACTTCGGCATCGCCCACGTAGGAGAGGTGATTCGCCTTGGATTCGGCGCCGAGCAGGGAGTTCTTCACCTCGACGAAATTGCCGATGTGCACGCCATCGGCCAGCTCGGTCGTCGGGCGGATCCGCGAGAACGGTCCGATGCGCGCACCCGCCCCGATGGTCACACCGTCGAGGACGCAGTGGGCGAACAGCTCGGTGTCATCGCCGATCCGGCTGTCGCGGATCACGCAGCCCGGGCCGATGCGCACCCTGTCGCCGAGCGTCACCCGCCCCTCGAGCACGACGTTGACGTCGATGAAGACGTCCTGCCCGTGAATCACCTCGCCGCGCACGTCGAGCCGCGCCGGATCGACGATCGTGACCCCCGCCCGCATCAGAATGCGCGCGGCGTTGCGCCGGCAGACCGCTTCGAGCTGCGCCAGCTGCGCCTTGTCGTTGACACCGAGAGCTTCGATGGGATCGGCGAGCCGTACCGGTGTGACAGTCACCCCGGAGCGAACCGCCAGACCGATCGCGTCCGTCAGGTAATACTCGCGCTGCGCGTTGTCGTTGCGCAGGCTCGCGAGCCAAGCCTTGAGCCGCCCGGCCGGCGCGGCCAGGATGCCCGTGTTGCACTCCCCGATGCGCAGCTCCTCGGCGGAGGCATCCTTCTGTTCCACGATGCGCGCCACCGTGCCCGCCGGGTCGCGCACGATCCGGCCGTAGCCCGCCGGGTCCTCGGGTTCCATGGTCAGCAGCGCGAGCTCGCCCGCGGCGGCGATTGCGGTCAGGCGCTCGAGCGTCTCGGCGCGCAGCAGAGGCACATCGCCGTAGAGCACGAGCACCGTATCCGCATCGGGGATCTGGGGGACCGCCTGCTGCAGCGCATGTCCGGTGCCGAGCTGCTCGGCCTGCCTGACCCAGCTCAGCGCGGCGCCGGGAAACGCCGCGCGCACCTGCTCGCCGCCGTGGCCGTAGACGATGTGGATGCTGGCCGGCGAGAGCGCGCCGGCCGTATTGAGCACGTGGGCGAGGAGCGGCCGTCCGGCAAGGGGCTGCAGCACCTTGGGCAGGCGCGATTTCATCCGCTTGCCTTCGCCCGCGGCCAGGATCACCACCGAGAGTTGCGGGGCGGGCGCGGGCGTCGGCTTGCTCATGCGGCCATTATGGCGCGGGCGGGGCCGCTGCGCCCAGTCAGCCTCGTACCTTGCGCAGCCGCGCGATGATCTTCAGTTGGGCTGCGGCACGCGCGAGCTCGGCCAGCGCTTCGGCCTGGCTGATGTGGCTGGTGCGGTCGCGCAGCGCCTCCTCCGCGCGCTGCTTCGCCGCCAAGGCGGCTGCCTCGTCGATATCCTTGGCGCGCAGCGCCGTATCGGCGAGCACCGTGACCCGATGCGGCTGCACTTCGATCGCCCCGCCGCCGACGAAGAAGAACAGTTCCTCGCCCTGCGGCGTCTGCACCCGGACCTCGCCGGGCTTGAGCATCGACAGCAGCGGCGCATGGCGCGGCGCCACGCCGATGTCGCCCTGCGAGGCCGGCGCGAACACCATGGTCGCCGGCCCCGAGAAGATCTCCCCCTCGGCGCTGACGACATCGACATGGATCGTATGCGGCTCGGCCATGCGCTCGCTCCTACTGCAGGGTCTTGGCCTTGGCCACCGCTTCGTCGATGGTGCCGACCATGTAGAACGCCTGCTCGGGCAGGTGATCGAATTCGCCGTTGATGATGCCCTTGAAGCCCCGGATGGTCTCGGCCAGCGGGACGATCTTGCCGTCCTGGCCGGTGAACACCTTGGCGACGTTGAACGGCTGCGACAGGAAGCGCTGCACCTTGCGGGCCCGATACACGGTGAGCTTGTCGTCCTCGGAGAGCTCGTCCATGCCCAGGATTGCGATGATGTCCTGCAGCTCCTTGTAGCGCTGCAGCACCGCCTGCACGCCGCGCGCCGCGTTGTAATGCTCCTCGCCGACCACCAGCGGATCGAGCTGGCGGCTGGTTGAGTCGAGCGGGCTCACCGCAGGGTAGATGCCCATGGCGGCGATCTGCCGATCGAGCACGACCGTGGCGTCGAGGTGCGCGAAGGTCGTGGCCGGCGAGGGGTCGGTGAAATCGTCCGCCGGCACGTAGACCGCCTGGATCGAGGTGATGGAGCCGGTCTTGGTCGAGGTGATGCGCTCCTGCAGCGCCCCCATCTCCTCGGCGAGCGTCGGCTGGTAGCCCACGGCCGAGGGCATACGCCCGAGCAGCGCCGATACTTCGGTGCCGGCCAGGGTGTAGCGGTAGATGTTGTCGATGAACAGCAGCACGTCGCGGCCCTTGCCGCCGTCCTCGCGCACGCCGTCGCGGAAATGCTCGGCCATGGTGAGCCCGGTCAGCGCCACGCGCAGGCGGTTGCCCGGCGGCTCGTTCATCTGGCCGTAGACCATCGCCACCTTGGAGTTGGACAGCTCCTGAGGATCGATGACACCCGACTCGATCATCTCATGATAGAAGTCGTTGCCCTCGCGGGTGCGCTCGCCCACGCCCGCGAACACCGACAGGCCGCTGTACTGCTTGGCGATGTTGTTGATCAGCTCGAGCATGTTGACGGTCTTGCCGACGCCGGCGCCGCCGAACAGGCCCACCTTGCCGCCCTTGGCGAACGGCACCAGCAGATCGATGACCTTGATGCCCGTGACCAGCAGCTCCTGGCCTCCGGCCTGATCCTCGAACGACGGCGGCGGCCGGTGGATGGGCAGGTGGTCGGGCGACTCGACCGGGCCGCGGTTGTCCTGCGGAGTGCCGAGCACGTCCATGATGCGCCCGAGCGTCGCCTTGCCCACCGGCACGGTAATCGGTCCGCCCGTCGCCACGACGGCGAGACCGCGCTTCAGCCCTTCCGAGGGGCCCATCGCAATCGTGCGCACGATGCCGTCGCCGAGCTCCTGCTGCACCTCCAGGGTCAGATCGTGATCCTTGAGCTTCAACGCGTCGTAGACGCGCGGAATGGCCTCGCGCGGGAATTCGACGTCGATGACGGCGCCGATGATCTGGGTGATCTTGCCTTCGGCCATGCTTGCCATATGTTATCTCTCTCAGACCGCGGCCGCGCCGCCCACGATCTCGGCCAATTCCTTGGTGATCGCGGCCTGACGGGCCTTGTTGTAAATGAGCTGCATTTCGCTGATGAGTTTGCCGGCGTTGTCCGTGGCGGCCTTCATCGCCACCATGCGCGCGGCCATCTCGGAGGCGACGTTCTCGACCGCCGCCCGGTACACCTGGGACTCGATGTAGCGCATGAGCAGCGCATCGAGGAGCTGCGCGGCCTCGGGCTCGTAAATGTAGTCCCAGTGCTCCTGCAGGTCCGTGCTGTGGGCCGCTTCGACCGGCAGCAGCTGCGCCGCCGTGGGCCGCTGCGTCATGGTGTTGACGAATTCCGAGCCGACCAGGAACAGCCGGTCGATCTCGCCGTCCCGAAACGCATCCAGCATCACCTTGACGACGCCGATGAGGTCCTTGACGTGCGGTCGGTCGCCGAGGTGCGCGGCGTTGGCGACGATCGGCGTATCGAGCCGCCGGAAAAACGCCATGCCCTTGGCGCCGATCACGCACAGCTTGACCGCTGCGCCCTTGTCCTGCCACTCGCGCATCAAGAGCAGCGTCTGCTTGAAGACGTTGCCGTTCAGCGCGCCCGCGAGACCTCGGTCCGTCGACACCACGATGATGCCGACGCTCTTGACCGCTGGCCGGTTCTGCAGGAACGGGCTGCGATAATCGGGATTGGCCTCGGTGAGATTGCCGATGACGCCGCGCATCTTTTCCGCGTACGGCCGCGCGCTGCGCATGCGCTCCTGGGCGCGGCGCATCTTGCTGGTCGCGACCATCTGCATGGCGCGCGTGATCTTCTGAGTGTTCTTGACACTCGTGATCTTGGCGCGGATTTCCTTGGTGCCTGGCATCGGGGAACTCGCTCAGCGTTGGCGGCAGGTGCGCACGGTCAGTAGGCCCCGGTGGCGATGAAGTCCTCGACGCACTTCTTCAGTGCCGCCTCGTTGTCCTTGCTCAACTTCGGCTCGCGGTTGATGCGATCGAGCATGGCCGCGTGGTTCGAATGGGCGAATGACTGCAGCGCCGCCTCGAACGCGACGACCCTCTTCATATCCACCTTGTCCATGTAGCCGCCATTGACGGCGTAGATGGACAGCGCCATTTCCGCCACCGACATCGGCGCGTACTGCTTCTGCTTCATCACCTCGGTCACGCGCTGGCCGCGCTCGATCTGCCTGCGCGTCGCCTCGTCGAGATCCGAGGCGAACTGCGAGAACGCGGCGAGCTCGCGGAACTGCGCCAGCGCCAGGCGGATGCCGCCGCCGAGCCGCTTGATGATGTCGGTCTGTGCGGCGCCGCCGACGCGCGACACCGAGATGCCGGCGTTCATGGCCGGCCGGATACCGGCGTTGAACAGGTCGGTCTCGAGGAAGATCTGGCCGTCGGTGATCGAGATGACGTTGGTCGGTACGAACGCGGTGACGTCGCCCGCCTGCGTCTCGATGATCGGCAGCCCGGTGAGCGAGCCGGTCCGGCCCTTCACCGCCCCCTGGGTGCGCATCTCGACGTACTGCTCGTTGACGCGCGCGCTGCGCTCGAGCAGCCTCGAGTGCAGGTAGAACACATCGCCCGGATACGCCTCACGCCCCGGCGGGCGGCGCAGCAGCAGCGAGATCTGCCGATAGGCCCAGGCCTGCTTGGTGAGGTCATCGTAGATGATGAGCGCATCCTCGCCGTTGTCCATGAAGTACTCGCCCATGGTGCAGCCGGAGTAGGCGGCGATGTACTGCAGGGCGGCGGGGGTCGAGGCCGGGGCGGCCACGATGATGGTGTGCGCGAGCGCGCCATGCTCCTCGAGCTTCCGCACGACGCTGGCGATCGTCGACTGCTTCTGGCCGATCGCCACGTAGATGCACTTAACCCCGGAGTCCTTCTGGTTGATGATGGTGTCCACCGCGAGCGCCGTCTTGCCGGTCTGGCGGTCGCCGATGATCAGCTCGCGCTGGCCGCGGCCGATCGGCACCATGGCGTCGATGGCCTTGTAGCCGGTCTGCACCGGCTGGCTGACCGACTTGCGATAGATCACGCCCGGGGCGACCCGCTCGATCGGTGCGGTGCGCTTGGCCTCGATCGGCCCCTTGCCGTCGATCGGCTGTCCGAGCGAGTCGACCACGCGGCCGAGCAGCTCAGGCCCGACCGGCACCTCGAGAATGCGCCCGGTGGTCTTGACGGTGTCGCCCTCGCGCAGGTGCTTGTACTCCCCGAGCACCACCGCGCCCACCGAGTCCTGCTCGAGGTTCAGCGCCAGGCCGAACACGTTGCCCGGATACTCGATCATCTCGCCGTAGCGCACATCCGCCAGCCCGTGGATGCGCGTGATGCCGTCGGTCACCGACACGATGGTGCCGACATCGCGCGCCTCGGTGGCGGACTTGAAGCTCTCGATCCGCTGCTTGATCAGATCGCTGATTTCGGATGCCTTGATGGCCATAACAGTGTTTCCCCGGAAAATGGCTTACGCGGTCAGCTGATGCCGGATGCGCTCGAGTCGGCTGCGCAGCGAGCCGTCGATGACGAGGTCGCCGGCGCGCACGCTCGCGCCGCCGATCAGCGTCGGATCGAGCGCACAGCGCAGGCGCACGGTGCGCCGCAGGCGCCGCTCGAGCGCGCTCGCGAGCGAGCGCCGCTGCGCCTCGGTCAGCGCAGTTGCCGAAGTGACTTCGACGTCGATGGTTCCCTCGGCCTCGGCCTTGAGCTCATCGAAGCGCGCGGCGACCTCCGGCAGGCACTCGAGCCGGTGGTTGTCCGCGAGCGTGCGGATGAAATTGCGCCCGACCTCATCGAGTTGCGGATCGGCGATCGAGCAGATCAGCTCGGCGAGCCGCTCCGCCGTGACGCGCGGATTGTTGAGCAGAGCCGCGACGCGCGCATCGGTGACCACGGCGGCCGCCCGGCGCAGCGCCCTGGACCACTCGCCGAGGTGGCCGTCGGCAGCCGCGAACGCGGCTTTGGCATAGGGCCTGGCGATGGTGCTCTTGTCCGGCATCGGTTCCTCCGCCTACAGCTGCGCGGCAAACTCGTTGAGCAGCGCCTCGTGGGCGCGCGCGTCGATCTCACGCTCGAGCAGCTTCGAGGCGGCCGCGACGGCGATCGCCCCGACCTGCTGGCGCAGCTGCTCCTTCGCCCGCGCGGCGTCGAGCTCGATCTGCTGCTGCGCGGCGGCCACCAGACGCTGGCCCTCCTGCGTGGCGGCGCTGCGGGCCTGCTCGAGGATCTCGCTGGCGTTGCGCTGCGCCTGATCGACGATGACGCCGGCGCGCTCGCGCGCCTCGCCCAGAATCGACTCGGCGCCGGCGCGGGCATCCTTGAGCTCTTCCTCGCCCTTGTTGGCCGCGGCGAGACCCTGCGCGATCCGCCGCTCGCGTTCCTGCATCGGGCCGAGAATCATCGGCCACACGAATTTCATCGTGAACCAGATGAGGACGGCGAATACCGCCATCTGGACGAGGAGCGTCAGATTGATGTGCACGATCGCCTCCTCCCGGGGAGCGTTCTGCCTGTGGCTTGCGAGCCGCTCAATGCGCCACGCCGGGCAGCGCGGCGAGGAACGGGTTCGCGAAAGTGAAGAACAGCGCGAAGCCGATGCCGATCATGGCGACGGCATCGAGCAGTCCAGCCACCAGGAACATCTTGACCTGCAGGGCCGGCATCAGCTCGGGCTGGCGGGCCGAGCCTTCGATGAAGCGGCCGCCGAGAATGCCGAAGCCGATGGCGGTGCCGAGCGCGCCCATGCCGAAGATGATGCCCACGGCGAGCACGGTCATGGCTTGGATCAGTGCAACGTTTTCCATTCAAATCTCCTCGAGGATGAATGCGTCTGGGAACAGTGGCCGGTCAGTGATGTTCGTGCGCCATCGCCAGGTAGACGATGGTGAGCACCATGAAGATGAACGCCTGAATCGTGATGATCAGCAGGTGAAACACCCCCCACAAGAAGGTGAGCCCCGCCTGCAGCAGCAGCAGCCCCCAGCCGGAGAAGGTCTCGAGCCCGGCGTAGCCGTGCACCAGGGTCAGCAGCGCGAGCAGCACGAAGATCATCTCACCGGCGAAGATGTTGCCGAACAGTCGCAGCGCGAGCGACACCGGGCGGGCGATCAGCGTCACCGATTCGAGCAGCAGATTGACGATCGAGAGCGGAATCTGCGCGAAGATGTTCTTGACGCGAAATGGATGCAGCGTGAGCTCGGCGAGAAAGCCGCGCAGGCCCTTCATCTTGATGCTGTAGAAGATCATCAGGATGAACACCGTGAGCGACAGGCCGAACACGCCGTTCAAGTCGGTGGTCGGCACGACCTTCAGGTGCGCCAGGCCCATGGCCCCGCCGATGTCCGGCAGCAGATCGACCGGCACCAGGTCCATGAAGTTGAACAGGTACACCCAGCAGAAGATCGTCAGCGCGAGCGGCGCGATCAGCGGATTGGTGCCGTGGTAAACGTCCTTGACCTGCGAGTCGACCCAGTCGACGAGCATCTCGACGAAGCTCTGAAAGCCGCGCGGCACGCTCGTGGTGCTGGCCGACGCCCGGCGCGCGACCAGGTAGAAACTGCCGGCGAACAGGACCGCGAGCAGCACGGAAAAGAACACCGTGTCATAGTTGATGACGGTGAAGTTGACGAGCGTGTTCTGCGGCTTGTTGGTCAGAAAGGTGAGGTGGTGCTCGATGTACTCACCGATCTGCGGCTCCGCTGCTGCCATGAACCTCAATCTCTCGCTGTGTGCGTGGCGTCGGCCGTATCGGACGACGCCGGGTCGATGATCTTCTGGTTGCGCGCGCGGCCGCCCGGCCACAGGGCGCCGGCAAGCGCGATCCAGTACACGAAAAAGGTCGCGGCGAAGGCCGCGAACATCGCCAGTGGCGCGACCTTCGTCAATCTGAAGGCCGCCACGAACAGCCCGACCACGACGACGAGCTTCAGCGCCTCCCCCCCGTAAAAAGCCCGCAGCGCGCGCTCGGCGTCCACGGCCCGCCGGCTGAAGCCGACGAGCGCCAGAATCAGGCTCGCCGCGGTTGCGATGCCTCCGCCGAGGAGAGCCGAGAATGCCGCAAGCCGCCCGGAGATCGCCCAAGCGAGCAATCCGGCCATCACCGTTGCGGCCAGCTGGCCCAGCACGACGCCGAAAGCCAGCCGCCGCGCGTGGGGCAGGTCGATCACGGTCACCGAATTCTCACTCGCGGCGTAACGCTGCGCGCCGCACGCCGTCCGGCCCGCGGGTGCACGCACCCGGCGGGTCGAAAAAGCCGCGCGATTATATTGACCGGGTCCGGGGGAGTCTACTCCATCCGCGCCCGGTCTAAGCCTGTGAAAATTGTGTGAAATTTCCACGGAAAGCGCCCTCCGTAATCGTCCGGATGCGCATCAGGGAAAATCCTAATGGATATGGGCGAGGATCCCGTCCAGTTCGTCGAGGGTATTGTAGTTGACGATGAGCGAGCCCCTGCCCGCCGCCCCCTGGTGGATCGCCACCCGGGCGCCGAGCTTCTCGGAGAGCTGCTGCTCGAGCTGACGCACGTCGGGATCGGCCGGGCGGGCCTTGGCGGCGGCCGCCGGCGGCCGCTGCATGCGCCGCACGAGCGCCTCGGTCTCGCGCACCGAGAGCCCTTTCGCCACCACTTCCGCGGCCGCCTGGCGCTGCTCGGCCCGCTGCGCCAGGCCGAGCAGCGCCCGCGCATGGCCCATCTCGATGCGGCGCCGCTCGATCAGCTCGCAGACCTCGGCGGGCAGCTCGAGCAGGCGCAGCAGGTTGCTCACCCCGGCCCGCGAGCGCCCCACCGCCTCGGCGGCCTGCGCGTGGGTGAGCTCGAACTCGCTGATCAGGCGCTGCAGCGCGCGCGCCTCCTCGAGCGGATTGAGGTTCTCGCGCTGGATATTCTCGATCAGCGCGACGGCGATCGCGGCCTCGTCCGGAATGCGCCGCACGATGGCCGGAATGTCCCCGAGCCCCGCCAGCTGCGCGGCGCGCCAGCGCCGCTCCCCGGCGATGATTTCGTAGCGGGGGGACGCCCCGGGCGCGCCCGCCAGCGGGCGCACCACAATGGGCTGCACCACGCCCTGCGCCTTGATGGAGCCGGCCAGGTCCTCGAGCGACTCCGGATGCATGTCGGTGCGCGGCTGGTACTTGCCCCGCTGCAGCACATCGAGCGGCAGGCGCGTCAGCTCATCCTCGCCCGGCGCGGCCGCCTCCGAGGGCGCCGGCGCGGCGGTGCGCACGCCCGCGCCGAGCAGGTCCGCGAGCCCCCGTCCGAGGGTCGGCTTCTTCTGAGTCATGGCGTCGAGCCCCCCTGCTCGGCGCGCGCCGCGGACGGACTCGCCGATGCCCCGCCCACACTGTCCGTTGCGGGCCGGCCTCCCGGCGCAGCCGCCGGGCGCGCGCCCGCGGCGGACGCCTCGTCCCCGCGATTCTCGCCGGTCGGCGCGGCCCCCGGCAGCTCCCCGCCGGGCTCCTCGCCCCGCGGCCCGCTCTCGCCGCGCCGGATCATCTCCCCGGCCAGCGCCAGGTAAGCGAGCGCACCGCGCGATTCCTTGTCGTGGAACAGCACCGGGCGCCCGAAGGAGGGCGCCTCGGCCAGGCGGATGTTGCGCGGGATGACGGTACGGAACACCTTCTCGCCGAAATGCATGGTCAGCTGGGCGCTCACCTCGTTGGCGAGGTTGTTCCGCGGGTCAAACATGGTGCGCAGGATGCCCTCGATCTCGAGCGGCGGGTTGACCGCCGCGCGGATCTGCTCGATGGTGCCGAGCAGCGCCGAGAGCCCCTCGAGGGCGTAGTACTCGCACTGCATGGGGATGAGGACGCTGTCAGCGGCCACCAGCGCGTTGACGGTGAGTATGTTCAGCGCGGGCGGGCAGTCGATGAGAATGACGTCGTAGGCATCGCGCACCGGCGCTAGCGCCTGGCGCAAGCGGGTCTCTCGGCCCACGGTCAGCCCCAGCAGGCGCACTTCCGCGGCGGTGAGATCCTGATTGGTCGGCAGCAGCGCGTAGCCGCCCTGCTCGACCGTGCGCAGCGCCGCGCGCAGCTGCGCTTCCTCGAGCAGCACCTCGCAGGTGCCGCGCTCGAGCTGCGACTTGTCGACTCCGCTGCCCATGGTCGCGTTGCCCTGCGGGTCCATGTCGAGCAGCAGCACGCGCCGGCGCGTGGCCGCGAGCGAGGCGGCCAGATTGACCGCCGTCGTGGTCTTGCCCACGCCGCCTTTCTGGTTGGCAATCGCGATGACGCGCTTCATGAGGGCGACAGTGTACTTCACCGCCGCCCCGCCCCGCCCCGCCCGCGACCGCTGCGCCCGCGCCGGGAGGCCCTCAGCCGGCGCGGCCGGCCCGCAGCCGCTCGCGCGCCATCTGATCGGCGACGGCGCTGGTCGGCAGCGACTCGCGCCGGGCGCGCTCGAAAATCAGGGTCAGGCGCTCGGGAATCTTCTCGATTGCCGCGCGCACCGCGGCCTCGGACGAGCCACCGTAGTACTCGTGCGCCACGTTGATGATGCCCGCGGCGTTGATCACGTAGTCCGGGGCATACAGGATGCCGGCCTTCATGAGGGCCTCGCCGTCGCCTTCCCGCGCCAGCTGGTTGTTCGCCGCCCCGGCGATCACCCGCACGCGCAGCCGCGGGATGGACCGCTCGTTGAGGACCGCTCCGAGCGCGCACGGCGCCAGCACATCCGCCTCCTCCTCGAGAATGCCGTCGACCGCAACGGCAGCCGCGTCCAGCTCCTCGCGCACCTGCGCGACGAGCTCGGGGCGGGCGTCGGCCACTTTGAGCCGGGCCCCGTCGGCGGCGAGCAGCCGGCACAGCGGATGCCCCACGCCGCCGAGCCCCTGCACGGCGACGGTCAGCCCCTCGAGGGCGCGCCCCATCTGAAAGCGCACCGCCGAGCGGATCCCGAGGAACACCCCGAGCGCGGTCTTCGGACCCGGATCCCCGCCGACCTCGCCGGTTGCGCGCGCCAGGCCGCTCACGAAGCGCGTCTGCCCGGCCACCTGCTGCATGTCGGCGGTGGTGGTGCCGACGTCCTCGGCGGTGATGTACCGCCCGCCGAGCGCATCGACCAGCCGGCCGAAGGCCTGCAACAGCGCCGGGGTCTTGTGCGCGCGCGCATCGCCGAGGATCACCGCCTTGCCCCCGCCGAAGGCGAGCTCCGCCATGGCGTTCTTGTAGCTCATGCCGCGCGAGAGACGCAGCGCGTCGGTGAGCGCCTCGTCGCTGGAGGGATAGGCCCACATCCTGCAGCCCCCGGCGGCAGACCCCAGCGCGGTGGAATGAATCGCGATGATCGCGCGCAGCCCCGTGACGCGGTCGTGACCGAACACCACCTGCTCGTGGCCATCGAAATCCGGCAAAGTGAAAAGATCCATCGGCTCGCTCCAGCGGTCTCGGGCCTGCGCCCGGGCGGGGTCACCTTACGCCCGAGGGATGCACCGCGCGTCACAAAGCTTGCTCTATTGGCCGTCTGGATGAATCATTCATTCCATATAGGGTCCATTTGATGGGATATCTTATGCAGACTGAATTCGACCGCGGCGACGTGCGGATCCTGGACCTGGTCCAGGAGCACGGCAACCTCTCGGCCGCCGAGCTCGCCGAGCGGCTGGGCATGACCACCTCGACCTGCTGGCGGCGCATGACCCGCCTGGAGGAGTCCGGCGTGATCCGCAAAAGAGTGGCGCTGCTCGATCGTGAGAAGGTGGGCCTGAACGTCCTGGTGTTCTCTCAGGTGAAGCTCGCCGGGCACGGGCGCGATGCGCTGCTGAGGTTCGAACAGGCGGTGCGCCAGCACCCCGAAATTCTCGAGTGCTACACGCTCATGGGCGAGACGGATTTTCTGCTGCGCATCGCCT
Source organism: Pseudomonadota bacterium (assembly GCA_021838065.1). Classification (GTDB taxonomy): domain Bacteria; phylum Pseudomonadota; class Gammaproteobacteria; order Steroidobacterales; family Steroidobacteraceae; genus 13-2-20CM-66-19. The sequence continues at coordinate 16,852 of JAKCEJ010000001.1, read as the reverse complement.
GCCGCGACATCAAATCATACGAGGCGTTCTTCCTCGATCATCTCTCGCGCTTCCCGGGCGTCCAGTCGGTGCACTCCTTCATCGCGCTGTCGGTCATCAAGGAGACCACGGCGCTGCCGCTGACGGGCACTGCGAAGGGCTCGCCGCGCTGAGAATGATGAGACAGCGGTCCTCGGCGAGCCCCGGCACGGCGAGCGGAATGGTCTCGGCCTGCCAGCCGGGCGGCAGCGCATCGAGCTCCGCCTTCGGCCACTTGCCCTTCAGGGCGAGGATGCGCGTCGACGGACCACAGAGCGGCGCAGCGAGGCCGATCAGCGCCGGCAGCGCCGCGAACGCGCGAGCCAGGACGGTGTCGAACGGGGCGTCTGGCCGCAGCGTCTCGATGCGCGCCTGGACGGCATCGACATTCACCAAGCCCAGCGCGTGCGCGGCATGAGAGACGAAGCGGACCTTCTTGCCGTTCGAATCGATCAGCGTAAAGCGCCGCTCGGGGTTGGCGAGCGCGAGCGGCAGACCCGGGAACCCCGCGCCGGTGCCGACATCGGCGATGCGGGCGCCCTGCAGATAGCGGTGCACCGCCAGACTGTCGAGCAGGTGATGCGTTACCATGTCCGCCCGATCCGTGATGGCCGTCAGGTTGAAACGGCGGTTCCAGCGGGCCAACTCCTCCAGCAGCTGCAACAGCCGCAGCGCATCGTGCTCCGTCAGCGCGACGCCGAGCGCGGCGGCGGCGTGGATGAGCGTGGGAACAGTGCCCTGGGCGGCGGGCGCCCCGTGCGGCGGGTGGGAGGAACTCATGGGTCGAGCGGCCTCGAACGGGACCGATTGTGGCAGAGGCGGGGGCCGCGCGGTGAAAAAATTGCGCGCGCGAGCGCGCCGGGCGAGGCCATGCCGTGAGACTGCTGCTCGTGGAGGATGACGCCATGATCGGCGAGGCGATCCGCGCCGGGTTGCGGCGCGACGGGTTCACAGTGGACTGGGTCCACGACGGGCAAACCGCCGAGCAAGTGCTCAAGACCGATACCTTCGACCTGCTGCTGCTCGATCTGGGGCTGCCCGGCAAGGCGGGCCTGGCGGTGCTGAGCGACCTGCGCTCGCGCGGCGATACGGTGCCGGTGATCATTCTCACCGCGCGCGATGCGGTCTCGGACCGAGTGCAGGGCCTGGATGCCGGCGCCGACGACTACCTGGTCAAGCCGTTCGATCTGGACGAGCTCGCCGCGCGCATCCGCGCGCTGCTGCGGCGCAAATCGGGCCAGCCCACCCCCGCGATCGGGCACCTCGGGGTGGTCCTCAATCCCGCCGCGCACACCGTGGCGCGCGACGGGCAGGACATCGCGCTCTCGCCGAAGGAATTCGCGCTGCTGCAGCTGCTGATGGAGCGTCCCGGCACCATCCACTCGCGCGCCCGCATCGAGCAGCGGCTCTACGGCTGGGGAGAGGAAATCGAAAGCAATGCCGTCGAGGTGCACGTACACGGCCTGCGCCGCAAGCTGGGCACGGATTTCATCCTCACCGTGCGCGGCGTCGGCTACCGGGTGCGGCCTTCGTGACGCCAAGCTCGCTGCGCGCGCGCCTGCTGGCGTGGCTGCTCGGCGGCATCGCCGTGGTGGGCCTGTGCGGCGGCCTGGTCGAGTATCACAACGCGCTGAAGCAGGCGGACCTTTACTTCGACTACCACCTCGAGCAGATGGCGTTGCTGCTGCGCGATCAGCCGGTGGAATACCTCGCCCCGCTGGAGATCCCCTCGCGCGCGGCGGAGTACGGCTTCGTGGTGCAGGTCTGGACGATCGACGGCCAGCGCATCTGGGCGCCGCCGCACACGGTGCTGCCCAACTTCGCGACCATCGGCTTCTCGACCGTCAAGACCAGCGAGGGCCGCTGGCGCGTGTACGGCGTCGCCTCGCCCACACGGGTGATCCAGGTGGCGCAGCTGATGCGCGTGCGCCGCCAGCAGGCCCTGAAGCTGGCGATCCCGACGCTGGTGCCGTTCGCGCTCGCGGTGCCCATTCTCGGGATCCTGGTCTGGTTTGTGGTCGGGCATACGTTGCTGCCGCTGAAGCGCCTGGCCGGCTCGGTCAAGGCCCGCAAGGTGAGCGCGCTCGAGCCGCTGCCGCTCGCGCAGCTGCCCGATGAGGTGCAGCCGCTGGTCGCGGCGCTGAATGACCTGCTGGGGCGTCTCTGCGCGGCGCTCGACCGCGAGCGCGCGTTCGTCGCCGACGCCGCGCACGAGCTGCGCACGCCGCTCACGGCGCTGCATCTGCAGCTCGACGCGCTGGCGCGCGCCGGCTCGGACAGCGAGCGCACCGAGGCCATGGAGCGGCTCTCGGCCGGCGTGCAGCGCTCGATCCGGCTCGTCGAGCAGCTGCTCTCGCTCGCCCGCCAGGAGCCGCGCGCCGAGCCGCAGCACGGGCGCATCGCGCTCGATGAGCTCTCACGCGAGGTGATCGCCGAGCTGGTGCCGCTCGCGGACGCGCGCCACATCGATCTGGGCATCGCCGATGCCGAGCCGGCGGTGATTCTCGGCGATCCCGAGTCGATCGCGACCCTGGTGCGCAATCTGGTCGACAACGCCGTGCGCTACACGCCGCCCGGCGGCCAGGTCGACGTGTCGGTCACGCAGGCGCGGGCGGATGACGGACAGGTGCGCCTGAGGGTCGCGGACAACGGCCCGGGGATCGCGCCCGAGGAGCGCACGCGCGTCTTCGACCGCTTCTACCGCCAGCCCGGCGCGCTCGCCCCCGGCAGCGGCCTCGGGCTCGCCATCGTCAAGGCGATCGCCGACGCGCACGGCGCGCGCATCGAGCTGGGAGGAGGCCCGGGGGGGCGCGGCCTCACCGTCACCGTCGCGTTCGCCCCGGCACCGCCCGCCTGAGCCGTCCGCGGCGCCGCGTGCGCAGCGCGCTCACTTGGCCCGATGGGACTTCAGCGCCAGCAGGAACCGCGCGGCGGCCGTATCGAGCGCGCGCCGCGCGGCAGGCGCTGCGAAGCGCCGCCCGGCCGCGGCAACGGTGAGCGTCTCGACCGGCCGGCCATGGAAGCGCAGCAGATCGGCCAGTTGCTGCGCGTCGGCGGCGCGCACCGCATCCCCGGCCGGCCCCTGCACGATCAGCAGCGGCGCGCGGATCCGCCGCACCTCTCCGAGCGGGGAGATCTGGCGCAGAAAACCCGACACCGACGGATCCCCGGGATCGCCGATCTCGGCCGCGCGGAACGCGCGCTCGGCCGCGGGCGCGCGGGCGATGAAATCATCGAGGCTCGAGATGCCGTCGACGTCGATCGCCCCGAGCAGATGCCCGTCGAAGGTGGCCAGGCAGTTGACCGCGAGCCAGCCGCCGTAGCCGCGGCCCATGAGCACGATGCGATGCACGTCGAATCCCGGCTGCATGCTGATCCAGACCATCAGCGAGCCGATGTCGCGCACGGGATCATCGCGGTGCGTGCCCTCGACCAGCGTACGGAAACTGCGGCCGTATCCCGAGGAGCCGCGCACATTCGGCGCGATGACCGCGTAGCCGAGGTCGTTGGCCACGAACTGCAGGAACGGCCGCCAGCGGGGCCGAAACTGTCCCGCCGCGCCCGAGTGCAGCACGATCAGCACGGGCGTGGGACCCGATCCCGGCGGCAGGTAGATGTAGGCCGAGAGCATGCGCCAGTGGCCGTCGACCCGATCCCAGGTCGGGTAGTGCACCAGCCGCGCCCGGGCCGGCCCGACCGATCCCAACGGGGCGGCGGCGCCCGCGCACCAGCGGCTCACCAGCCCCTTGGCGGCGTCGTACACGTAGATCGCGGGCGGCTGACGGCTGGACTGGAACGTGAACGCCAGGCGGTGACCGGAGCCGAAATGCAGGTCGTCGATGACCCCGTCCTCGAGCCAGGGGACCGCGACATCGAGCTTCAGGCGGCGATTGCGCACGTGCAGGCGGCTCTGGCCGTCCACATCGACCGTGTAGGCGAGATAGCGCCCGCCGGGGCTGGCGGCAAAGCGCTCGACATCCCAGGGCAGATCGACAGAGAGCGTGCGGATGCGGCCCGTGAGGGCATTCAGGCGCAGCAGCTGCCGGTACTCGCCGCCCTGATTCGAAACGACGTACACCGCGGCGCCGCCCGGCGTGAACCGGGCCGCCGCGATCCGCGACGGCGGCAGCGGCAGGCGCGTGAGCGCGCCGTCGCTCGTGCGCACCGTGTAGAGGGATTCCTCGTCCGGGCCCTCATCGTGCGCGAGCAGCAGCTGCCGTCCATCGCGCGACCAGTCGAGCAGCCGCCACCGGCCGGCGAGCGCGCCGACCACCAGACGCGCAATCCCGCCGTCCGCGACGCTGTCGATGTAGACGGCCCCGCTCGCGCCGCCGGGCGCCGCCCCGAGAAACGCGACCTGCCGCCCGTCGGCGGACCATACGGGCACTCCGCTCACCGTCTGGCTGGCGGCGAACGGACGGGCGGGGCCCTTCCCCTCGCGCAGCAGCCAGTGCGTTGCGCCGCCCGCGTGCTGCGGGTAGAGCAGACCCTGTCCGACGCGCGGCGCGAGCGCCCGGCCGATCCCTTCGGCGAGTGAGACCACTGCGGTCGGCTTGGCGGCCGGGGCGGCGAGACGCGCGAGCACGATGCGCCGGCCCCTGTGCGTCTCGATGAGCATCTGCCCGCCGGGCAGCCAATCGAGAAAGCGTGCGCCGCGCCACTGCTCGGCGCGCGCCAGACGCCGCACCAGCGACGGCGCGAGCGGCGGCATGGCGCCAAGGCCGGACAGCGGCGCGGCCTGCGCATGCGGCGCGAGGTAACAGGCGAGCAGTGCCGTGGCGGCGAGCGCCCGGCCGGCCATCATCGGGAAAGTCATATCGCTATGCTAACGCAACCGGCTACCATGACCGCATGACTGATGAGATTTCGGCGCTGCCGACGCCGCGGCTGTCGCGCCATCCCGACGGCATCACCGCCGTCGACACCGAGTACCTGCACCCGGGACACGCCGCCGCGCACCTCGTCCAGCAGGACGGACGCGCCGCGTTCGTCGATGTGGGCACCAATGACTCGGTGCCCTATCTGCTCGCGGCGCTGCGCGCGCTCGAGCTGAGGCCGCAAGCAGTCGACTACGTCCTGCTCACCCACGTGCACCTCGATCACGCCGGCGGGGCGGGCCGTCTCATGCGGGCGCTGCCCAACGCCGTGTGCGTGCTGCACCCGCGGGGCGCGCCGCACATGATCGACCCGGCCCGGCTCATCGCCGGCTCGCGCTCGGTCTACGGCCCTGAGCGCTTCGAGCGGCTGTACGGTCAGATCGAGCCCATCGCCGCCGAGCGAGTACGGGTCACGCGCCACGGGGAGCGGCTCAGCCTCGGCGGGCGGGAGCTCGAGATCCTGCACACCCCCGGCCACGCGCTGCATCATCAGGTGTTCGTCGACGGCGCGCACCGCTGCATCTTCACCGGCGATACGTTCGGCGTCTCATACCGGGAGCTCGACAGTCCCGCCGGCGCGTTCATCACCCCGACCACCACCCCGACCCAGTTCGATCCCGCTCAGCTGTGCACCTCGATCGACCGGCTCCTCGGCTATGCGCCCGAGGCGATGTACCTGATGCACTTCAGCCGGGTGACCGGCGTGGCGCGGCTCGGCGCCGCGCTCAAGAGCCAGATCCGCGAGCTCGAGCGCATCGCCCGCGCGAACGCCGCGGCCCCGGACCGCCACGGCGCGATCCGCGCGGCGATGTGGGAGCTGTGGCGCGACCTGGCCCACCGCCACGGCTGCCCGGTCAACGACGCGCGGCTCGCGGAGCTGCTCGGCGGGGACCTCGAACTGAATGCCCAGGGACTGGTCCATTGGCTGGACACACGCGCCGGATGGGCGGATAACCACGGCGCGAGCGCTCCGGCCGGGCGGCCTTAAGGGTCACTTAAGATTGGCCCGGTATGCTCAGAGGCCGGATTCATTCGTATCCCGACAATCGGATTCGCAGAGGCTGATATGACCATGAGGAAATTGATTCGAAATCCGCTGGTCGCCGCGGCGCTCGGGGCGCTCATCGGCGCCGCACCGCTGGCCGCGCTCTACAGCGTGCGCAACGCCAGCGCTGCGAACATCCCGCCGGAGGGGGTGACCTCGAGCTCACCGCGCGGCGGCGTGGCCGTGGTGCTGCCGGACTTCTCCAGCCTGGTCAAGAAGTACGGCCCGGCGGTGGTGAGCATCCGCGTCATCGAGAAGGCGCCCGGAGCCGGCATGGAAGGCTCGCCGTTCGGGCCGAACAGCCCGTTCGCGCCGTTCTTCCGCAACTTCCCGTACCAGGCCCCGCACCAGGCGCCCATCGAGGGCGAGGGCTCGGGGTTCATCATCCGTCCCGACGGCGTGATCCTGACCAACGCCCACGTGGTCGCCGGCGCCAGCAAGATCACCGTGCAGCTGAGTGACCGCCGCCAGTATCCCGGCAAGGTGATCGGGATGGACAAGGTCTCGGACGTAGCCGTGGTCAAGATCCAGGCCACCAACCTGCCAACGGTGCAGATCGGCGACTCGAGCAAGCTCGAGGTCGGGCAGTGGGTGCTCGCGATCGGCGCGCCGTTCAACTTCAAGAACACCGCCACCGCGGGCATCGTCAGCGCCAAGGGCCGATTGCTGCCGGATTCGCACTACGTCCCGTTCATTCAGACCGACGTGCCGATCAATCCGGGCAACTCCGGCGGGCCGCTGTTCAACATGCAGGGCCAGGTGGTCGGCATCAACTCGCAGATCTACAGCCGCTCGGGCGGCTACATGGGCCTGTCGTTCTCGATCCCGATCAACGTGGCGATGCACGTCGCCGATCAGCTGGTCGCCACCGGCCACGTGCGCCGCGGCGAGCTCGGCGTGATCATCCAGCCGCTCAATCAGGATCTGGCCGATTCGTTCGGGCTGCCTGAGCCGGAAGGCGCCCTCGTCGCGGACGTCAATGCGGGTAGCCCGGCGAAGAAGGCCGGCATCGAGCCGGGCGATGTGATCATCGCGCTCGACGGCCACAAGATCGCCAGCTACAGCGATCTGCCGGTGCGCGTCGCGAGCCTGCTGCCCGGCACCAAGGTGGACCTGACAATCTGGCGCAAGCACGCCGAGCGGCACGTCACGGTCACCCTCGGCGCCATGGGCAACGATGCCCTGACGGCCGCGAGCGGCGGGCCGGGGCCTGGCGGGCGGCTGGGGCTGGTGGTGCGCCCGCTGACGGCCGACGAGAGGGCGCAGGACAACACCCATGGCGGCCTGATGGTGCAGAGCGTAAGCGGCCCGGCGCAGGATGCCGGCATCCAGGCGGGCGACATCGTCCTCTCGGCCAATGGCGAGCCGGTGTCCACGCCGAGCGAGCTGCGCACGGCCGTTGCCCGCTCCAAGGGCCACGTCGCGCTGCTGATTCAGCGCGGCGGCACGCGGCTGTTCGTGCCGGTCGACGTACGGTGAACCCGGGCCGGGCGGCCGCAGGGGCCGCCCGGCCCGGATCTTGGATCCGCTTGAAGCAGGGATGGCGCACCCCGGCGGGATGAGGGCGTTGGCGGCCCGCGCCCGGCGCCGGGGGATGAGCAAGGGCACGGTGAGCGCCCGGCCGACACCGGTTCCCCGGCCGGTGACTGGCGGTCCGGGAGGGGCGCGAGCCCTTCCCGGACCGTGTTGTCCGGAGGCGGCGCCGGGCCGCCGGTCAGTGCCCCGAGGACCAGCGCGTATACGGCCGCGGCACGGTGTGCAGACCGGGCTTGAGATGGCTGAAATAGGTGGCCACGGCGCGGATCTGCGCGTTCGTGAGCGAGGCGGCCATGGCGCTCATGATGGGATTCTTGCGGTAGCCGGTCTGATACTCGTGAAGCACCCGGATGATGTAGCTCTCATGCTGGCCGGCCAGCGTCGGATACATCGGCAGGACGCCGATTCCGTTTGAGCCATGGCAGGAGGTGCACACCGCGGCGTCCTTGGGCACCGCGGAGGCGGAGACCGGTTTGGCGGTCACGGGCTTGCCGCCGAGATACGTGGCCACGTCGGCAATCTGCTGCTCGCTCAGCGAGAGGGCCTGCAGATGCATGGTGGGAAAGGCGCGCTGGCCGTTGCGGTACTCGTTCAGCGCGTTGATGAGGTAGGTGACCGACTGTCCCCGCAGCCGCGGCACGGCATAGTCGGGGTAGGCGTTGCGGTACCCTTGGATCCCGTGACAGCCGAGGCAGGTGTAGCCGATGATTCGGCCCTGGTGCGCGTTGCCCGCGGGCGGCTGCTGGGCCGATGCCGGGGCGGCGAGCGACGCAAACACCCCCGCGGCGATCACCAGAGCCGATCGCCAGCCCGAACGCACAGATGAGCTCAGCCAAAGTGCCGACATCATGATCTCCGGCCAGGTGCGCAAAGCAGCTTGCGATCTTATCGGACGGGCCACCTCGAACGCCAGCCGGGCGAGCGCCCGATGATCGGATTGATCCAGCGGGTGGCCCGCGCCGCGGTCAGCACCGAGGGCCGGCAGCTCGGGGCCATCGGCCCCGGCACGCTGGCGCTGATCGGCGTGCGGCGCGGGGACGACCGGGCCGCCGCCGACCGGCTGCTCGAGCGGCTGCTCGCCTATCGCATCTTCGCGGACGCGGCCGGCCGCATGAACCTCTCGCTGCGCGAGACCGGCGGCGGCCTGCTGCTGGCGCCCCAGTTCACGCTGGCCGCCGACACGCACAAGGGCACTCGGGCGGGCTTCAGCGCGGCCGCGCCGCCCGAGGACGCGCGGGCGCTCTTCGCCTATCTGGTCAGCGCGGCCCAGGCCCGCCACTCGCCCGTTGTCTGCGGGGAGTTCGGCGCACACATGCAGATCGAGCTCGTCAACGACGGGCCGGTGACGTTCTGGCTCGAGAGCTGAGCGGACATCCGTGTTTGTGCGGATGGCCCGAGGGCAAACTTTCTCGGCCCGGGGGGCCCAATTGGCCTATGATGAGCGTCGGTTATTCCACTTCTTCACTCGCGCAAGCGGAGTCCAGAGCTTATGGATTTCGATTTCAAGACCCTGCTGGTCATCCTGGTCGTGGTGCTGCTGATCTTCGGCGGCAAGAAGCTGCGCACGATCGGCGATGATCTGGGCCATGCCGTGCGGGGTTTCAAAAAGGCGATGAACGAGAGCGACAAGGAAGAGTCCACCTCGTCCGCCGAGACCCGGCAGATCCGCTCCGATGGCACCGATGCCGAATTCCCCGAGATGAAGAGCGGCGCGCAGGCCCCCAAGAGCGGTCGCAACACCTGAGGTCCGCGGCGAGGGCGGGCCCGGACGGCGCGGTCCCCTTAACCGCGACCGGCAGGGTTTGGGTCCGCGCACGGCGCGTCCGCTGAGACGCCATGTTCGACTTCGGCTTTTCCGAAATCCTGCTGGTCTTCGTCCTGGCCCTGATCGTGCTCGGCCCGGAGAAGCTGCCCACCGTCGTGCGCCGTGTCGGCCGCTGGGTCGGGCGCGCGCGCGCCATGGCGCGCCAGTTCCAGGAGCAGCTGGAGGAGGAAATCGATCTGGAGGGCCGGCGGCGCCCCGCTGCGCCCGATCCGGCATCCCCCGAGCCTGCGGGCGCGCCGACCGAGACGCACGCGCAGCCCGGGCCGGTGGGCGCGGGCGAGCCCTTCGAGCCCGCGCAAGCCGGACTGACGGCGCCTCCTCTCGAATCGGAGCCGCCAACCGCGGCCAGCGCGCCGGCGGACGCGCCCCCTCCCGCGCCGGGCACGCATGAGCCCCGAGCCTGAAAATCTCGCCGAAGGCACGCTGATCTCGCATCTGCTCGAGCTGCGCGAGCGGATCATCCGGGCACTGGTCGCCGTCGGTATCCTGTTCGTGCCCTGCGCGCTGTACGCCAATCAGCTGTTCACCTGGGTGGCGCGGCCGCTGCTGAAGATGCTGCCGAAGGGCGCCGCGCTGATCGCCACCGGCGTGGCGGCGCCGTTCACCACGCCCTTCAAGCTCGCCTTCTTCGTCGCTCTATTCGCGGCCATGCCCTACGTGCTGTACCAGGTCTGGGCGTTCGTCGCGCCGGGCCTTTACCGGCACGAGAAGCGCTTCGCGCTGCCGCTGCTCGTCTCCTCGATCGTGCTGTTCTACACCGGCATGACATTCGCCTACTTCGCGGTGTTTCCGGCGATATTCCATTTCTTCGCCGCGACCACGCCGAAGGGCGTGGCGATGATGACCGACATCTCGCAGTACCTGGACTTCGTGCTGGTGATGTTCTTCGCCTTCGGCGCGGCATTCGAGGTGCCGGTCGCGGTGGTGCTGCTGGTGGTGATGAACCTAGTGACGGTGGAGAAGCTGCGCTCCATCCGCGGCTACGTGCTGCTCGGGGTGTTCATCGTCGCGGCGTTCATCACGCCGCCCGATGCCGTCTCGCAGTCGATCATGGCGCTGCCGATGTACCTGCTCTACGAAGCCGGCGTGATCATGGCGCGCATCCTGGTGCGCCCCAAGGGCGAGGCGGCCGAGGAGGAGCCGAACGCGCCCTCCTGAGGTCCGGCCACCGTTCATCGGCGAGCACAACAACAACACGCAGGGGATCATGAGCACGACCACGAGTGACGCACCAGCGAACGCCGCCCCGGCGGCCGAACGCACCCTGTTCGGCCACCCGCGCGGCCTCACGACGCTCTTCTTCACCGAGATGTGGGAGCGGTTCACCTACTACGGCATCCAGTCGATCCTGATTCTGTTCATGGTCGCCGCGAGCGGCCGCGGCGGGCTCGGCTTCCACGATCGCAGCGCCAACGCCATCGTCGGGCTGTACTTCGGCGGCACCTATCTGCTGTCGCTGCTCGGCGGCTGGATCGCCGACCGGCTGATCGGCGGGCAGCTCGCGGTGCTCTCGGGAGGCATCCTCATCACCGCCGGCAACGCGCTGCTCGCCGAGGGCAGCCACCAGGCATTCTTTCTCGGGCTGATCTTCAACGTGCTCGGCGTGGGGCTGCTCAAGCCCAACGTCAGCGCCACGGTCGGGCAGCTCTATCCCGAGTCCGAGGGCGGCTCGCGGCGCGACGCGGGCTTCTCGATTTTCTACATGGGCATCAACATCGGCTCGCTCTTCGGGCCGCTGTTCGTGCCGATCGTGGCGCGCGAGTTCGGCTGGCACGGCGGCTTCGCGCTGCCGGCGGTCGGCATGCTCTTCGGCGTGGCGCAGTTCCTCGCCACACGGCGCTACCTCGGCCGGGCGGGCGCCGCCCCGGCGAGCACCCGGCCGCGTTCCTGGCTCGCGCTCTGCGGGTTCATCGCCGCGATCGCCGCCCTCACGGGCCTGATGCTCGGCGGAGTGGTGACGGTCAACGCCGTGGCGCTCTCTACGACAGTGTCCTGGGCTGTCGGCATCCTGATGGCGGCGTACCTGCTCTACATGGCGCTCGCCGGCGGGCTCACCCGCGAGGAGCGCGGCCGCGTGTTTGCCATGATGGCGCTGTTCGCGGCGTCCACCGTGTTCTGGATGGCCTACATGCAGATGTTTGGCTCATTCACGCTGTTCGCGCAGCGCTACACCGACCTCGAGCTGTTCGGCTGGCGCATGCCGGCGGGCGACATGCAAGCGGTCGACCCCATATTCATCATCACGCTGGCGCCCGTGTTCGCGGCGCTGTGGGTGTGGCTCGGCCGGCGGGGCCGCGACCTGTCCTCGCCGGCGAAGTTTGCCTGGGGGCTGCTGCTGATGGCGGCGAGCATGGTCGTCATGTACGTCGGGGCGCTACGGGTGATGCACGGGCACATCGTCTCGCCGCTGTGGCTGACGGCCACCTACTTCCTCAACGCCTGCGGCGAGCTGTGCCTCTCGCCCGTCGGCCTCTCCTCCACCACCAAGCTCGCGCCCGCGCGCTTCGCCGGGCAGAGCATGGGCCTTTGGTTCCTCACGCTCGCGCTCGGGAGCTTCCTCGCCGGGCTGCTCTCGGGCGATTACAACGCCCATCACCTCGCGACGCTGCCGGCGCTGTACCTGACGCTGTTCTGGTGGAGCGCCGCCGGCGGGGTGCTGATGCTGCTGCTCACTCCGCGCGTGAAGCGGCTGATGGCGGGCGTGCAGTGACGGGCCGCGCATCGCGAGGGGGCACGCTATGAGAGCGATCCGCAACTTCGCCCGCTTGAGCCGTGCGCAGCGTCACGCCTACTTCGCGGCGCTCGGGGGCTGGACGCTCGATGCGTTCGATTTCTTCATCTTCATCGTGTCGCTGCGCTCGATCAGCACGAGCTTCGGCACCAGCCTCACCGCCGTCAGCTTCGGCATCACCCTCACGCTCGCGCTGCGCCCGGTGGGCGCGCTGCTGTTCGGCTGGCTCGCCGAGAAGTACGGGCGCCGGCCGATCCTGATGGTGAACGTGCTCTCCTACGCGCTCATCGAGTTCGCCACCGCGTTCGCGCCGAATCTCGCCGTGCTGCTGGCGCTGCGGGCACTGTTCGGACTTGCGATGGGCGGGGAGTGGGGGGTCGGCGCGGCGCTCGCCTTCGAGACGCTGCCGGCCGAGGGGCGCGGCTTCTTCTCCGGATTGCTGCAGGAGGGCTACGTGCTCGGCTTCCTGCTCGCCGCGGCCGTCTCGCGCCTGTTCTTCGCCGCCGTCGGCTGGCGCGGGCTGTTCGTCATCGGCGCGCTGCCGGCGCTGCTCGTGCTCTACATCCGCTTCGGCGTCGCGGAGTCGCCGGCGTGGCTCGAGGGCCGTCACGCCCGGCGCGCAACCCTGGGCGAGCTGTGGCACACGGCGGTCGCGAATGCGCCGCTGCTGCTGTACATGATCGTGCTGATGGCGTTCTTCAACGCCTTCTCGCACGGCTCGCAGGACCTGTACAAGCCGTTCCTCATCACGCAGCGCGGACTCACGGGCGCGCGCGCCGATGATCTGCTGATGCTGATGAACGTCGGGGCGCTGCTCGGCGGCATGACCTTCGGCGCGCTTTCCGAGCGGATCGGCCGCAGAAAGGCGATTGCGTGCGCGGCGCTGCTCGCCCTGCCGGTGATCCCGCTGTGGGCCTACGCCCCGGGCCTACCGCTGCTCGCGCTCGGCGCGTTCCTGATGCAGTTCATGGTGCAGGGGGCCTGGGGCATCGTGCCGGCGCACTTGAATGAGCTGTCCCCGCCGGGCGTGCGCGCGATCCTGCCGGCCTTCGCCTACCAGCTCGGCAACTTCGCGATGGCGCTGCTCGCGCCGCTGCAGTCCGGCATCGCCGCCCGTCATGGGCACGACCTCGCGGCCGTGCTCGCCTGGACACTCGGCATCGTCGCCGTGGCGTTGACGGTCGCGACGCTCCTCGGCAAGGAAGCGAAGAGCGTGGCGTTCGTCAACGCGCCGACCGAGCGCTGAGCCGGCAGGTCAGTCCGCCGGCTTGATGAACCTCAGCAGATAGTCGTCGGCATAGCCGATGGCCGCGTAGTGGCGGCGGGCCGCCGCAGTCTTGTCGGCCAGCGTCGGCGGCAGGAAAAAGACCGGCACGTTGCGCGGATCCTTCGGGTTGGCGAGGGCCTCGGAGGTCGCGCCGAGCTCGAAGCCGGCCGCCTCGGCCTCGTGGATCACGAAGGCCTCGGGCAGGCGCGCCATCGGGAAGCACGTGGGCAGCGGCGTTCCGGGCGCACAGCGATGGCCGGCGATGCCGAGAATGCCGCCCGGCTTGAGCACGTCGTAGGCGCTGCGCAGGAACTTCTCGAGGAAGATCGGCGTGACCTCGTGGTGCACGTTCTCGAACATCAGATCGTGCATGTTATTGAACGTGACCACCATGTCGGCGGAATCCGGCGCACCGAGATGCAGATAGTTCGGCAGCTCGAACGGCTCGAGACGCACCCGGCCGTAGACGGCCGGATCCGCCGCAAGCTTGTGCTCGTAGGCCAGCGCCGAGCGGTGCGAGTAGCCCGTCGTGCCGGCCGCGGGGGACGTCGCCTCGATGAGCTGGCCGTGCGCGTGCAGGAACGGCGCGAGAATCTCCGTGTACCACCCCCCTCCGGGCAGCACTTCGACGACGCGCATGTTCGGGCGGATGCCGAAGAACTCCAGCGTCGCGAGCGGATGGCGGTACTTGTCCCGCTTCTTGTAATCCGGGGTGCGCTGCGGGCCGTTGATGGCCGCCTCGAGCGCCTGCCGGACTGCGGCCGGCGTGGGGCCCGAACCGTCATTCTGTGCGCCAGCGGTGCCGCTGGCGCTCGGCGCGGGGGCCGAGGATGCGGCGCTGCCCATGGGCGCGCCCGTCCCACGGGAGCTGCACGCGCACAGCGCAAGGGCGAGTGCGCACGCGCCCGTCCACAGCAGCATTCGTGCCGGAGCGCGACCGTAGCGGTATGGGAGCGAGGGATGCGGAGCGATCAGAGCGGGTGAGCGCATGGAACAATCTCCGGGTGCCAAAGGCGGCAACAATAGCGCGGCTTGAGCCGCCGACCAAGCTCGCCGTTCAGGGCACGCGGCCCAGCAGCGGCTGCAGATACGGCCATACGTTGTTGAGCACCAGCGGCTCGCCGCGCGCATTGGGGTGCAGGCCGTCGGACTGCATGAGGTGCGAATCGAGCGCGACGTGCGCCAGCAGAAAGGGCACGAGCGGCAGACGAAACTCCCGCGCGAGGTGCGGATACATCGCCGCGAACTGCTGTGTATAACGCGGACCGTAATTCGGAGGCAGGAGCAGGCCGATCAGCAGGACCCGCGCGCCCGCGGCGCGCGCGAGGCGCACCATCGCGGCGAGGTTGCGCGCCGCGAGCGTCAGTGGCAGCCCGCGCAGCGCGTCGTTCGCGCCGAGCTCGAGGATGACGATGCCCGGACGGCAGGCGCGCAGCTCGTGCGGCAGGCGCTCGAGCCCGCCGGTGGTGGTCTCACCGCTGACGCTGGCGTTGACGATACGGTATCGGTACCCTTGCTTCAGCAGGCGCTTCGCCAGCAGCGCCACCCATCCCTGCTCCGGGCGCAATCCATGCGAGGCGCTCAGGCTGTCGCCGAAAACGAGGATAGTCCGGTTCGAGGCCCAGGCGGATGGCACCGTGACGAGCAGCAGCCCGATGCCCAACATGACAGCGAGCCAAGACGGCGCGATGCGGGAGTGCGTTCTCAAAGCCGAGCACCTCACCAAGACGGTCGACAGTCCGGCCGGTCTCCTCACTATAGTGCAGGAGGCGTCGCTCGAGATCGCCCGCGGCGAGACGCTCGCGGTGACCGGCCCCTCGGGCGCAGGCAAGTCGACGCTGCTCGCGCTGCTGGCGGGCCTTGACCTGCCGACCAGCGGGCGGGTCGTGCTCGCCGGGCACGACCTGACGGCGCTCGATGAGGACGGGCGGGCGCGGGTCCGCGCCCAGCATGTCGGGTTCGTGTTCCAGGCCTTCCACCTCATTCCCGCGCTGACGGCGCTCGAGAACGTGTCGCTGCCTCTGGAGCTGGCGCGCCACAGTGGCGCGCGCGCGGCGGCGAGCGCGGCGCTCGAGCACGTCGGCCTGGCGGAGCGTGCCCAACACTATCCGCGGCAGCTCTCCGGCGGCGAACAGCAGCGCGTCGCCCTCGCGCGCGCGTTCGTCGGGCGGCCGGCCGTCCTGTTCGCCGATGAGCCGACCGGAAATCTCGACAGCGTGACCGGCGCGAACATCATCGCGCGGCTGTTCGAGCTCAACGCCGAGGCCGGCACGACGCTGGTTCTCGTGACCCACGACCGCGAGCTCGCGCAGCGTTGCGGTCGCATCGTGCGCATGGAAGCCGGCCGGATCCTCTGACGTGCGTACGGTCCGCTTCGCTCTGCGCATGCTCAGCCGCGAGTGGCGCGCTGGCGAGCTCGGCGTTCTGCTGCTCGCGCTGACCGTTGCCGTTGGAGCGCTGAGCGGCGTCGGCTTCCTCGTGAGCCGCATCCGTGCGGCAGTGGCGCTGCAGGCGACGCAGGTGCTGGCTGCCGACCTGCGTCTGGAGTCGCCCAAGCCCATTGCGGCGGCGGATTTCGCTGCGGCTGCGCGGGAAGGCCTGCGCAGCGCGCACGCCGTCGGCATGCTGAGCGTTGTATTTCATGGCGAGCGCAGTCAGCTGACCGATCTGTATGCGGTCACGGACGGCTATCCGCTGCGCGGCCGGGTGCTCGTCGCGGGCGCACCGTTCGCCGCCGGGGCCGCCGCCGCCGGCATCCCACCGCCCGGGGTGGTATGGCCCGATTCGAGGCTGCTGGCGGCGCTCGGGGCCCGCGTGGGCTCGGACCTGTCCATTGGCTCCGCCACATTCACCGTCGGGCGGGTGCTGATTTCACGGCCCGATCAGGGCAGCACCTTCACGGGGCTGGTTCCGAGCCTGCTGATGAACGCCGCGGACGTGCCGCGCACGCAGCTCGTCCAGCCGGGCAGCCGCGTCAGCTACAGCGCGCTGTTTGCCGGCCCTCCCGGGCGCGTACGCGCGTTTCGCACGTGGCTGCAGGGTCATCTCACGAGCGGCGAGCGGCTGCGCACCGTCGCGGATGCCAGCCGGCAGATCCACAGCGCGGTCGATCGGTCGGATCGATTCCTCAACCTGGCGAGCCTCGCCGCGGTGCTGCTGTGCGCCGCGGCGGTCGCGATGGCGGCGCGGCGCTATGTGGCGCGCCACCTCGATACCATAGCGCTGCTGAAGACCCTGGGCGCGACGCGACGCGCCATTTTGGCGCTGACACTGATTCAGCTCGCGGCGGTCGCGCTGGTGACGGCAGCGCTCGGCTGCGCGCTCGGCGAGCTGGCGCAGCTGTGGCTGGTGCACGCGCTGCGCGGCCTGCTGGCGGCGCGCGAGCTGCCCGCGCCGAGCCTGGCGCCCGCCGGCATCGGCCTGCTGACGGCGCTGGCGCTACTGGCCGGCTTTGCGCTGCCGCCGCTGCTGCAGCTGACCCGCGCGCCCGCGCTGCGCGTGCTGCGGCGCGACGTCGGGCCGCCGCGGCCGGCGGCGCTGCTGGCGTTCGGCC